>JBDIAG010000056.1:0-12071 GCA_039812305.1 Actinomycetales bacterium
CGGCCGGACTTGACCGCCTATGTGTTCGGCAACCAGCTATGTGTCCGTTGACCGGGGATCGCTGGCTGCTGGGCCCATACCTGGCTGCTGGGCGCATACGTGGTCAACGGGGGAAGAGGCGGCTGCTCGGCACCGCAGGGTGGGCTGGCTCGCGGGTGACGCGGAGGCGTCGGGACGGCGCGGAGGCGTCTGGACGGCGCGGAGGCGTCGGGACGGCGCGTCCGGGCGTCCACGACACTAGGGTGTGCGGCATGAGCACTACCCCGGTGATGGTCCAGGTCGTCGACGGCGCCGACAGCGAGGACTATCTATCCCTGCGCCGCAGCGCGACGCCACGTACCGAGCGGCTCCGCCTGGGTAAGGAGCTGCGGCACACCGTTCCTCGGAGTTCGCTGGGGAGGTGGGAGGTCCAGTCCACTCGTCCCGATCCAATCGATCTGATCAGGTATTCGCACTTGGGCCGGGTCGGGGAGCTGATCCCGGTCCGGGTCGCCCGGATGATCGGTTCGCCCTACGGCTTCCTGCGCGGCACGGCGATCGTGATGGCGGACGACGTCGCCTACCTGCCCTCGACCGGCATCACCCCCGTGGTCTGCGGCGACTCCCATCTGGGCAACTTCGGCTTCTACGCCTCGCCCGAGGGCGAGCTGGTCATCGACCTCAACGACTTCGACGAGGCCCATCCGGGCGCCTGGGAATGGGATCTGCGGCGCCTGGTCGCCGCGATCCACGTCGCCGGACGGGAGAACAACGCGACCGAGGAGCAGTGTGCCGAGGCCGTCCGGGCGTGCGTGCGTTCGTACCGCGACCACGTGCGATTCCTCGCTCACCAGCCCCTGCTGGCCCGTTCCTACTCCCGGATGGACGCCGACCGCCTCAGCGACGCGGCCGGGAACACGGCACTCAAGGCCGAGATCGAGCGAGCCACCAAGCGCGCGCGGCACCGGACGAGCGACCGCGCACTGCCACGCTTCACCCGCGAGGTCGAGGGCTCCCGCAAGATCGTGGACGAGCCACCCCTGATCACCCATGTCGGCCAGGACGAGTACGACGCCATCGCGGCCGGCCTGGACGACTACCTGCAGACCCTGGCCCCGCACTGGCGGCGGGCGATCGGCGGCTACCACCTGATCGACATCGCCCACAAGGTCGTCGGCGTCGGCAGCGTCGGCCTGCGCGCCTATGTCGCGCTGCTGCAGGGGTCGGACGATTCCGACATGGTCTTCCTGCAGCTCAAGCAGGCCCGGCGGTCGGTACTCGCCCCGTACGTGCACGGCGAGAAGGCATGGCACCGGCACCAGGGCCAGCGAGTGGTCGAATACCAGCAGGCGTTGCAGACGGTCAGCGATCCGCTGCTCGGCTGGACCACGATCGACAACCGGCAGTACTACGTGCGGCAATTCCGCAACATGAAGGGGACGGTTCCGCTCGACGCGATCGACGCCACCTCGCTCTCCGACTACGCCGGCATCGTCGGCCGCCTACTCGGGAAAGGACATTCACGCACGAGTGGCGCGTCCATGATCGCCGGCTACATCGGCAAGGGAGACGCGCTGGTGAACGCCATGGTCAGGTTTGCGCGCCTCTACGCCGACCAGACCGAGGCCGATCACGCCCGAATGGTCCAGGCCGTGCGCAACGGCGAATTGCCGTGCGATCCGGCGGCACTGGAGAACCGCGGTTCCGCGTTCCGGCCGGGCTGATCTCCGGCTGGTCCTGATCCTCGCCCGGGATTGTTTTCGACCGGGCTGCCCCTCGGCCGGGCTGGTTCTCGGCCGAGCTCGATTCTCGACCGGTCTGACCCTCGACCCAGGCTGATCCTCGACCCGGGGACATTTGTCACCGATCCCACTCCCACGCTGGTCAAACGCCTTCCACCGCACGCAAGATCGGCGTGGGCGGGGTTGCAGGCACGAGGTCGGAGCGAGGGAGTGGACGTTGCTTGACAAGGCGTGGTCGTTGCTCGGCGTCCTGAGCGTGATCTATGGCCTCATGGTCGCCTTCGGACCCAGAGATCCACAGTTCCGGCGGCCGTTCACGCTCATCGGATCGGTGGTTCTGTTGGTCATCTTCGTGCCCGTGGCCCTTTTCCAGGTCTACGCGTGGGTCACGCAGTGATCGGGATGGGAGCGGGCATGAACTCGACCGGGACATCGACGCGCTTCGGGCGCAATCCAGGGTGGGTGGTCACCGGAATCGTCGCCGTCGTCTATGGCCTCGGCGTGTCATTCCTCGGGGACGCACTGGGTCCTCGCGGGGCGCACCTCTGGCTGATCTGGGGCTCTGCCCTGGTAGGCATCCTCTTTCTGGTCTTCATGGTGGTGCCATTCCTTCTCTGGCTTGTTCGGCGTCCGGCTGTCGGCGATCCGCGACGGAAGTAGCGACGGGTCCGATCTCGGCTCGGCGCAGTGTCCGGGGACGGAAGCCTGTCCGGCGGCGGGGACTTGTCGAACGAAGGGCGCTTGTCGGGTGGCTACCCTCGACCACATGGTCGGCCAACCTGATCCGTGGGCCTCGCCGGTCGGGCGTTTCAAGCCCGTCGACGGCCTCGACCCGGTCGAGCGTGGTCGTGGGTGGCTGCCCTACCTGACACCGCTGGTCTTCTTCGGTTTCACCGTCTGGGGCGTGCTCGCGGCCGACCTGGGGCCGTTGCGCACCACGATCTCTCTGCTGAGCATCGCGGTCCAGGCGGGTTTGTTCGCCGCCGCCAACCTGACGGCAGAGGCCAGGCTCGGCTGGCGGATCGCGCACGTCCTGGTGTTCTGGGCGATCCTGCTGGCGAGCTGGGTGGTGATGGGTCCGATCACCTTGATCAGCTGCGTCTTCGTCGGGACTCTGGCCGCGCTGCTGCTGCCGAGCCGGCTGGCCGTCCCGATCGCGGTCGGGTGGGGCCTCGCGGTGATGCTGATCGGCGGCTGGGCCGACGACACCGTGATCGCCATGCTCGGGACCTTCGAGCTCTCCGTCGGGGTCGCGCTGAGCCTCACCCTGCGGGCGGCGCTGGCCGAGGCGCTGCTGGCCCGCACCCGGCTGCAGCTCGAGCAGGCCATTCTGAGCGCGGAGCGGGAGCGGATCTCGCGGGACGTCCATGACATCCTCGGCCACTCCCTGACGGCCATCGCGATGAAGGCGGACCTGGCCGACCGCCTGCTGGTCCGCGACTCCGCGCAGACGCGGGACGAGATCACCGACATTCGCAGCATCACCCGGCAGGCGCTCAGCGATCTGCGAGCCACCACGTCCGGACTGCGTGAGGTCACCTTGGAGGGCGAGATCGCCAGTGCCAGAGCGATACTGCGCGCCGCCGGGGTACACGCGGGCCTTCCGTCCGCGGTTCCGCCACTGCCGCCCGACGTCAATGCCGGGTTCGGCTACATCGTTCGCGAGGCGGTCACCAACGTCGCCCGGCACGCGCGGGCCACCCGATGCTGGGTGGCGGTCACCGCCGACTCGGTCTCCATCGCGGACGACGGGGTCGGCCTACCGGCTGCCCGCGTCGAATCGCGTTCTGGGACGGGAACGGCTTCCGGACCGGGCGTGAGTACTGGATACGGCAGGGGCACCGAGCCGGGCGCAGGTAGTAGGTCAGGCGCAGCTACTGGGCCGGGCGTAGCTACTGGGTTGGGCGCAGGTAGTAGGTCGGACGCAGGTAGTGGGCCGGGTACGGATACTGAGTCGGGCGCGGCTACTGGACCGAGCGCAGGTACCGGGTCGGGGTCCGCTCTCCATCCGCGGGACGGCTTCGGTTCGAGTTCCGGCGTGGGCGGGATGCGGGAGCGGATCGAGTCGATCGGCGGCACGCTCACCGTCACGCGACGGCCGGGCGGCGGGACGCGGATCGTCGCCCGGGTGCCGCGCATCGCCGTCGCCCTGCCGACCGCGGATCGGGTGGCGACGCCGTGAGCATCCGGGTCGGGGTCGCCGACGACCAGGCGATGATCCGTCAGGCGTTGTGCACGATGCTCGGCCTCGAGGACGACGTCGAGATCGTCGGCCAGGCCGACTGTGCAACCCGGGCGGTACGGCTGGCCGCCGAGATGCGCCCCGACGTCCTGATCATGGACGTGCAGCTGGATGGCATCGAGACGCCCAATGCGGACGGGATCAGTGCCACCCGTCAGGTGCGAGAGGTGTCTCCGGATACCCGGGTTCTCATCGTCACGACATTCGCCCGGCCCGGCTATCTCACCCGGGCGCTCGCCGCGGGGGCCGCCGGCTTCATCGTGAAGGACGCCCCGGCGGACGAGTTGGTGGAGGCGGTCCGGACCGTCGCCGCCGGCGGCCAGGTGATCGATGCACGCCTCGCCGTGGCCACATCGGCGCTCGGGCCGTGTCCGCTGACACAGCGAGAAGTCACGGTGCTGGCCGGCGCCTCCGGTGGTGGCACGACCGCCGAGATCGCCCGGCGGATCCACCTGGCGGAGGGGACGGTCCGGAACACGCTGTCGACGGCCATGGGCAAGCTGTCCGCGTCCACCCGGGCCGACGCCGTGCGCATCGCCACCGAGCGCGGCTGGTTGTAACGCGGCTCTCCGGTCGATTCGCCCGCTGGGGCCAGGCGCCCCGGGACCGGTGATCGACTCAGCGCCTTCGGATCCCCGCAGGCCCGCAGCGAATGGCAACGGTGAGTACCGAGTGGCAGCGCTCAGCGCCGCCTTTCGGTACACAACGTTGCCGGTCGCCGGCGGACACGTGCCGTTCGGGACTGTCCGTTGCCCTACGGTTCACATCGTTGCCATTCGCGGGGCGGCCTCGATCACCCACCGGTCGGCTCGCGACCAGGAGGTGCGCGTTGAGGACTGACCGAGTCGGTCGATCCACCCGCCTCGGTGAGGGCCGTGCCGGCCTCGGCCCAGCGCCCAAAGGCCTCCGCCAGGGCCAAAGCCGCGTTCGGCGCCCAGGGACCTCGTTCAGCGCAAAGGCCGCGTTCAGCGCCCAAGTACCGCGTTCAGCGCCCCTGGGCCGCGCTTCGGCGCCCCTGGGCCACATTCAGCACCCCTGGGCCGCGTTCAGGTTCAGCGCCCAAGGGCCACGTTTCAGCGCCCAAGAGCCACGTTTCGGCGCCCCTGGGCCACGTTTCAGCGCCCAAGGGGCCGCGTTCGGCGTCCAAGGGGCAACTGCCCGAGCCGCGATAGGCCGCTGCGGGTGCCGAGAGGGGTCCGACTGCTCAGTCGAAGATGTTCGTGCGGTGGAAGTTCAGCGCGGACCGGGAGGCGGTGGGGCCGCGTTGGCCCAGGTAGCGGGAGCCGTAGCGTTCGCTGCCGTAGGGGTGCTCCGCGGGGCTGGAGAGCCGGAAGAAGCACAACTGACCGATCTTCATCCCCGGCCAGAGCATGATCGGCAGCGTTGCGACGTTGCTCAGTTCCAGAGTGACGTGTCCGGAGAACCCCGGGTCGATGAAGCCGGCCGTGGAGTGGGTGAGCAGACCGAGGCGTCCGAGGCTGGACTTGCCTTCGAGCCGGGCCGCGATGTCGTCCGGCAGAGTGACGACCTCGTAGGTCGAGGCGAGGACGAATTCACCGGGGTGGAGGACGAAGGCCTCGTCCTTGTTCACCTCGACCAGGCGGGTGAGCTCCGGCTGGTCTTGCGCCGGGTCGATCACCGGATAGCGGTGGTTGTCGAAGAGCCGGAACCACCGGTCGAGACGCACGTCCACGCTGGACGGCTGGATCATCTGCTCGTCGAAGGGCTCCAGGCGCACACGCTCGGAGTGGAGCTCGGCTCGGATGTCGCGATCGGAGAGCAGCACCCGCGTGAGGTTACCCTGCCGACCTGCCCACCAGCCACGATCGCCCGGCGACAACACACCAAGGGCACGCGCAGTCACAACCGGCGCCCGCCAATCTGCCACCAGCCACCAGCCACCTGCCACCATCGGGCGACAACCGGGTCGAGACCGGTCGCCGTCCTGGGTTATGCTCATGGCCGCTACGCAGCGACGCGGGTGTAGTTCAATGGCAGAACATCAGCTTCCCAAGCTGACAGTGCGGGTTCGATTCCCGTCACCCGCTCCATAGTGCTCCAACGCAGGTCAGCGGTCAGATCGCCGCCCGCGCCGGGAGCCGCCCGACGTGGATCGCACGTACTGGCCAGTGGCCGCCAGAACCCCGGCTCGCGCGACCACTCTTCTCCACGCTGGCGCACTTCGCGGTCCGAGTCGGGCAGCCAGTGGGCGTGTGAGAATGGAGCGAACCGTAAGGTGGTGATGGCCATGACGTCTGATCATGCCGAGGCGACGCCGACGTGGCTCGTCGACGAGGACGTGTCGGTGGAGGAGTTGGCGCGCCGGCAAGGGGTGGAACCGGTCAGGTCGGTGGACGACATGACCGGCCCGGACGTGTTCGGGTCGGACCAGGAATGGGAAGCGTTCCTAGCTGACCTCTACGCCTCACGCCGGGCCGACATGGCGTGAGCTTCGTCGTCCTGGACACCGATGTTGCATCGGCCAGCCTGCGGCACCGGATCCCGGAGCATCTACGGCCTCACCTGACCGGACGGACGTGGTGCATCTCGTTCGTGACGCTGGGTGAGTTGACGAAGTGGACCGTGCTTCGCAGTTGGGGACCACGCAAGCTGGCAGACTTGGCCGACTGGCGCCGCGGTGTGGTGACTCTGCCGTACTCGGATGCGGTGGCGATCACTTGGGGTGATCTGCAGGCCACTGCCCAGCGCCGTGGGCGACCGCGACCGGTCAACGACACGTGGATCGCCGCTGTCTGTCTGGTCCGTCGGTTGCCGCTGGCCACCTTGAACGTCAAGGATTTCGCCGACTTCGCCGAACACGACGGTCTCCAACTCGTCGGCGTAGACGACGACTGACCACTCCGGCCCGAGCTCGGCGGGTCACGGACGAACCCCCGTCCCCTGCTGCCCGAGCGTCCGGACCGGACGGTTCTCACGAGTCCCGCGCCGGCTCCGGGTCGTCGGGTGGCGAGTCGAACTCGAGACGAAGCACGCTGTGGAATCCCGTCCCGCCGGTCTCGGCCTCCCACGGAGCATCGAGATCGCCACCCGGCGGAACCACCGCGCGTGCCCGGTAGTCGTAGCCGTCCTGCTTCGCCGACTCGTACGAGAAGTCACATTCCAGGCCGGGCCGGACATCTCGCGAGTGGAGACCGTCCCGCAGATTGTCGAAGAGGAACCAGCAACCGCCCGGCGTGGCCGCCGACGCGATCACTCCCCAGGCCTCGTCCTCGTGCCACTCGGTCACCCGGCCCGTCGAGCGCTCCGACGGGTTCATCGCGCCGGCGTCACCTGAACAGCTCCCGAGCGCCGGTCTCGCCGCGGAGGCTTTCCAGCGCCTGCGCGTGCTCGTCCAGGGCCTTGTCCTCCTCGGACTGCGGAATCCACGGCCGGACGGGCGTGATCCGGCCCTGGTCGTCCAAGGCATCGAGAATCATCAGGCATTGCGTGGTCATCCGGACGTCCTGCGTGCGCGGGCTGCCGGAGCGGACCTGCACCGACACGTGCACCTGACTCCCGGAGGTGTGCAGGAGCCGCGCGTCCACCTCGACCAGGTCGCCGATGAACATCGGCTGGTAGAACCGCACGCCACCGGCGTACCGGGCGATGGCGTGGCCGTTGATCCAGCCCGCGGCGCAGGCCTCGGCCGCCTCGTCGATCCAGTACATGACGGTTCCGCCGTGGACCTTGCCGCCGAAGTTGACGTCGGTCGGCCGCGCCAGGAAGCGCAGGGTCAACCGAGGTGCCGAGCCGGCGTCGGTATAGCTCGCCTCGGCCATCTTGGCGTCGATCGCCTTGCGCAGGTGCGCCAGGGACTGGGCGTCGTCGCGGAGCTTGCGGTCCTCCTCGGTCTGCGGCTCCCAGGACGGCACCTTGACCGTGCGGCCCTTGCCGTCGGTGCCGACCATCACCATCGCGCAGCGCGCGACCATCCACCGCGCCTGCGAACGCGGGTCACTGCCGTAGACCTCGGCGAGCACGACCATGGACGACCGCCCGGTGCTGATCACGCGGGCCCGCACGTCCACCAGCTCGCCCGCGGTGAGGTCGCTCTGGAACATGACGTTGCCGACGTAGGCCGTCACGCAGTACTGGCCGCTCCACGCGACCGCGACCGCGTAGCCGGCCTTGTCGATCCACTGCAGGACGACGCCGCCGGGCACCTTCCCGTGCACATTGACCTCGGTCGGCGCCACCAGGAACCGCAGCGTGATGTCACGTTCTCGCATGGCGAGACACTAACCAGCCCGGATCGTCAACGGGGCCAACGGGCGAAGCGTTCGACCTCGTTGAGGTCCTTGTCGTTGCGCATGTACTCCTGATCGCCGCGGCGGGGAGGCGAGTAGTCCCAGGGCGTGAACTTGCCGATCCGATTGGCGCCGCCCACGACGCGACGGCGGGCCTGGTCGGCGAGCACCTGCGCGGTCAGCTGCTCCATGTCCCAACGGCTCGCGGCCTCGGCGCGGAACTGGGCCAGCGTGCTCGCATAGGCGGGGGCGGCCGCCAGGTTCTTCGTCTCGTGCGGATCGGATTCCAGGTCGTAGAGCTGATCCGGATCGGCCGGGCAGTGCAGGTACTTCCAGTGCCCACGACGGATCATCACCAGCGGCGCGCAGGAGGCCTCGGCCATGTACTCGCCGATCACCTCGCTCTCGCCGACGGAGCCACCCTCCAGCAGCGGGACGAACGACCGGCCGGCCAGCGGGTCGGCGATCTCACCCTCGTACCCGGTCAGGTCGATCAGACTGGGCAGGACGTCGACCAGCGAGACCGGCTCGGCCACCCGGCGCGGCCCGAATCTCGTCGGGCTGTGCACGATGAGCGGAACGCGAGTGGAGTCCTCGAAGAAGTTCATCTTGTACCAGAGGCCACGCTCGCCCAGCATGTCGCCGTGGTCGGCGAGGACGATGACGATCGTGTCGTCGGCCAGGCGCAGCGCGCGCAACGTCTCGAGGAACAGGCCGGTCCACTCGTCGACGTAGGACACATTGCCGTAGTAGGCCCTTCGCGCCGACCGGACGTGCTCGTCGGTGATCTCCACGCCGTCCATCGCGCAGGCCTGGCGCAGCCGGACCGTGTGCGGATCGAGGGCGACGTCCTTGGCGTCCACCGTCGGCATCGGGATGTCGACGCCGTCGTAGAGATCCCAGTAGCGCTGCCGTGTGACGTACGGATCGTGGGGGTGGGTGAAACTCGCGACGATCAACCAGGGCCGGTCGTCGGCCTCACGGGCGACGTCGTGCAGGGCCCGGCGAGCGTTCTGGCCGACCTCGTCGTCGTAGAGGAGCTGGTTGGTGACCTCGGCCGTTCCGGCGCCGAGCACCGAATCCATGTTGTGGTACCACCAGTCGACCCGCTCGTCCGGATTGCGCCAGTCCGGGGTCCAGCCGAAGTCGGCGGGATAGATGTCGGTGGTGCGGCGCTCCTCGAAGCCGTGCAACTGATCGGCGCCGACGAAGTGCATCTTGCCGGAGAGAATCGTGCGGTAGCCGCCGGCACGCAGATAGTGCGCGAACGTGGGGATGGAACTCGCCAGATACGCCGCGTTGTCGTAACCCCTTGTGGCGGAGGGCAGTTGGCCGGTCATCAGACAGTAACGACCGGGCGTGCAGAGCGGGCTGTTCGTATAGGCGGCGTCGAAGACCACGCCCTCGCCGGCCAATCGGTCGAGGGTCGGGGCCTTGACCACCGGATTGCCGTAGCACGGCAATGCCGACGGCGACACCTGGTCGTACATCACCACGAGAACGTTCGGACGTGCCTTCATGAACAGATGATGGCACCCGGTGGACGATCTGCCGAGGGGCGCCGCCGCGGCCCCGGACCGGGGTCGCCATAGTTGCCTGGTGACCCGCGCGACCGAGCCACTGCTGACCGCCTTGCAGGACCCTTCGTCCCCCGATGTCGAAGGCTTTCTCCAGGTCGGTGACGAGGTCGTCTCGCGGGACGACCTGCTGGCCCGGGCGCAGCGGGTGGCACGCGGCATCGCCGGCCTGGACATCGTCGCCGTGCATGCCACCCCGAGCCTGGCCACGGTCGTCGCCGTGACGGCCGGGCTGCTCGCCGGGGTGACGGTACTGCCCCTGCCGCCCGACTCCAGTCCGACCGAGCTCGCCCACCAGCTGGACGACAGCGGCGCCCGGCTCGTGCTGGCCGACGTGGACCTGGCCCTCGGTCAGGTGGAGTGGGTGCGGACCGATGAGGTGGCCGGCACCGGCGCGTTGCCGGCCCGGATCGACCCGGCGCACACCGCGCTGCTCCTCTACACCAGCGGCACCACCGGCCCGCCGAAGGGTGTCGGGATCACCCGCTCGGCGATCGCCGCCGACCTCGACGGCTTGGCCGACGCCTGGGCGTGGAGCGCAGATGACCTTCTGGTGCAAGGACTTCCGCTGTTCCACGTGCACGGACTGATCCTGGGCGTGCTCGGCCCGCTGCGCATCGGGTCACCGCTGCGGCACACGGTGAAGCCCACCCCGCACGGCTATGCCGAAGCGGGCGGCTCCCTCTACTTCGGCGTCCCCACGGTGTGGACGCGGATCAGCCGGGAGCCCCGGGCCGCCGCGGCCCTCCGCGGTGCCCGCCTGCTCGTCTCGGGCAGCGCCGCCCTGCCCGCCCCGGTCGCGGCGACGCTGCAGGACCTCGCCGGGCAATCGCCGGTCGAGCGCTACGGGATGACCGAGACCCTGATCACGATCGCCACCCGGGCCGACGGCGAGAACCGGCGCGGTTGGGTCGGCCAGCCCGTCGCCGGCGTGCGGACCCGGATCGTGGACGACACCGGCGCGCCGATCCCGGCCGACGGTCAGACCACCGGGTCGTTGCAGGTGTGTGGAGACACCCTCTTCGCCGGCTACCGGGACAGCACGGGGCGGACCACTCCCGCCGCCGACTGCTCCGGGTGGTTCACCACCGGCGACATCGCGATCGCGGACGAGACCGGTTACCACCGGATCGTCGGGCGGGCGAGCACCGACCTCATCAAGTCCGGCGGGTACCGGATCGGCGCCGGCGAGGTCGAGGACGTCCTCCTCGCCCACCCGGGTGTGCAGGAGGCCGCGGTCATCGGCGTCCCGGACCCGGATCTCGGGGAGATCGTGACCGCCTTCGTCATCGCCGACGTTCCCACCGACGCCCTCAAGGATTTCGCGGCGGAGCGCCTCTCGAGGCACAAGTGCCCACGCGCGATCCACCTGGTGGACACGCTCCCGCGCAACGCGATGGGGAAAGTCGTCAAATCCCGCCTGCGTGGGCAGTAGGGCCTTCTCCACCCCGCCACCCCAGCGGCGAGTCGTCGCCGATCGACCAGCGATGGCCGAAGGGGTCGGTGAAGCCGCCCTGCCGGTGGACACCCCACGGAGCGTCGTACTCGGTGAGCGGCGTGACGTCGCCTGCGCCGTACCGGCTCGCGCGGTGGATCAGGTCATCGGGCCGGTCGGCGAAGATCTCGATCCGGGTGGTGGTGAGACCGGCCCCGGCGGGACTGGCCTCCCGGGCCTTGCCGGGAACCGCCTCGTGCACGAAGAAGGCCGCCCCCTCCAGATCGAGGCAGGCGACCCCGCCCAGATCCCACCGGACGCCGGCGCCGAGCGCCTCGGCGTACCAGGCGATGGCGGCCGCGGCATCCGGGACGATGAGCATGACCGAGATTCCGCTCACGACGACCCACCGCTCTCCCGCACGCGTCCATCATCGATCGGCCCCGTGGCCCGGGCAAGCGTTGGCGGCGAGAATGGCCACGGCATGGACGGTCACCTGCTCGCGGTCGCCACCGCTGCGCGTCTGCGTTACCCGCTGCGGGACAAGCGCATGGCTGCCTTCGTGGACGGGATCGACCGGGTGAACCGGCTCGTGGCCGAGACCCCCGGCTTCGTGTGGCGGCCGACCGGGCCGGCCGGGCACGCGGCACTCCTCGAGGTCTTCGGGCACACCGATGTGCTGCTGAACATCTCCCTCTGGACCGACTACCCGTCCCTGCACGCCTTCGCCTACCGCGGGCTGCACGGCCGCTATCTGACCGCGCGCGAGCGCTGGTTCGTCCCGCTCGACGGGCCGACGACGGTGCTGTGGTGGGTGGCCGAGGACGAGCGTCCCGACTCGGCGGCCGC
>JBDIAG010000057.1:0-12010 GCA_039812305.1 Actinomycetales bacterium
GGCTCCGCGATCGCCGCGCGGCTGGCCGCCGAACGCGCCGACGTCGCCGTCGGCGACGTGGGCGACGCAGCGGCGCTGGCCACGGTCGAGACGATCACCGCCCGCGGTCAGCTCGCCACGGCCCTGCCGTTCGACCTCGCCGACCCGGTGGCCTGCACGGCCGCGATCGAGCGGGTCCACGCGCAGTTCGGCCGCATCGACGTGCTGGTCAACAACGCCGGCGTCAACCGCCGCGGCGACCTGCTCTCGATCGGCGAGGACGACTGGTCGCTGACCTTCGCGGTCAACCTCGATGCCCTCTTCCACCTGTGCCGGGCCGTGCTCCCGCACATGATCGCGGCCGGCCGCGGCGCGATCGTCAACACCGCCTCCCAGTGGGGCACCACACCGGTGCCCGGCCACATCGCGTACAACGTCAGCAAGGCCGCCGTCGTCTCGTTCACCCAGAACCTGGCCCGCGACTACGCTCCGCACGGGATCCGGGTCAACGCGGTGGCACCGGGCGAGGTCTACACGCCCATGGTGGCGGCCGGGCTGGCTCGCAGCGGCCGCACCAAGGCCGACCTGGACGCCCTGGTGCCCTACGGGCGAGTGGGTGAGCCCGCGGAGATCGCCGCCCTGGTGGCCTTCCTGGCCTCGAACGAGGCGCCGTACCTGTGCGGCTCCGTCGTGGAAATCACCGGCGCTCAGGCCGCCGGGTGACAGCCGGAAGGGACCACGATAGGCACATGACCACCACGACAGGCCCGCTGGCCGGGCAGACCGTTCTTGTCACCGGCGGCTCCCGCGGGATCGGGCGCGCGGTCGTCCGCGCCGCCCACCGCGACGGGGCGCGGGTGGTGCTGCACTACGGATCCGCCGCCTCCGCCGCCCGGAAGGTCGCCGACGAACTGGGCGACCGTGTCTACCTCGTCCAGGGCGACCTCAGCGAGCCCGGCGTCCCGGAAGCGGTCTGGTTCGAGGCCGTCGACGCCACCGGCCGCATCGACGTCCTGGTGAACAACGCCGGAGCCTGGATCGCCTCGCCCGTCGACGACCCCGACCAGCTCGGCCCCGGCGTGGACGACTGGGCCACCGGCTGGCACCGCAACCTGACCCTGAACCTGACCGCGCCGGCCGACCTCTGCCGGGCGGCGATCCAGCACTTCCGGCAGCGCGGCGGCGGCATCATCGTCAACGTCGCCAGCCGCTCCTCCCACCGCGGCGACGACCCCGACCACCTCGCCTACGGCGCCGCCAAAGGCGGACTGCTGGCGCTCACCAAGGGGATCGCCCGCGGATTCGCCGCGCACAAGATCCTCGCCTTCGCCGTCGCTCCCGGTTGGGTGGCCACGGACATCGCCAAAGACCTCGATCCGGCGGTTCTTGCCGGCCTGCCGCTGCACGAGGTCACCCCACCCGAGGACGTGGCGGAGATGATCGTCTTCCTCGCCTCCGGCCGTTCCCGGCACGCCACCGGCGCCACCATCGACATCACCGGTGCCGACTACGTCCGCTGAAGTCGGCGCCGCCGACACCTGCGCGGCGACTCCTACTCCCCCGCCATCAGGCGCCCCACCTCTTCCCGATCGCAGGTCTCGCCGTCCAGTTCGGCGACGATCCGGCCGGCGTGGATGACCGCGATCCGGTCGGACAGGGCGAGCACCTCGTCCAGTTCGGCGGAGACCAGGAGGACGGCGGCGCCCTCGTCCCGGGCGGCGACGATCTGACGGTGGATGAACTCGATCGAGCCGACGTCCACCCCGCGAGTGGGTTGGGCGGCGATCAGGAGCCGCGGCCGCGCGTCCAGTTCCCGGGCGACCACGACCTTCTGCTTGTTGCCGCCGGAGAGACTCCCGGCCCGGGCGTGGATGCCGGACGCGCGGATGTCGTACTGGTGCACCAGGCGCGTGGCGTGCTCGTCGATCGCCGTCGGCTGCCGCAGGCCGGCGCGCGCGAACGGCGCCTCGTCCACCCGGTTCAGGACGAGATTGTCGGCGATGGTGTAGCCGGCGACGAGGCCGTGCTTCTCCCGGTCCTCGGGGATGTGCGCGACGCCGGCGGCATGCACCTGATGTGGATTGCTGCGGGTCAGGTCCTCCTGGCGGGTGCCGGCCTTCGAGCGGCCCGGCCGCGCAGGCTCGTCGAACAGCCGGATCGTGCCGGAGTCGACCTTGCGCAGGCCGGTGATCGCCTCCACCAGTTCGTGCTGGCCGTTGCCCTCGACCCCGGCCACGCCGAGGATCTCGCCGGCCCGAACTCGAAGCGAGACATCTTGCACCGCAGGTAGTCTCCGATCGTCCCGGACGGCCAACCGGTCGATCTCCAGCACCACCGGACCGGGGTCGGCGGCCGGCTTGTCCACCCGGAGCACGACGCTGCGGCCGACCATCAGGCGGGCCAGCTCGGCCGAGTCGGTCTGCGCGCCCCGGACCTGCCCGACCACCTCGCCGGCCCGCAGCACGTAGACCCGGTCGGCGACGGCGAGCACCTCGCGCAGTTTGTGGGTGATGAAGACGATGGACGTTCCGCCGCGGGCCAGTTCCTGCATCACCCGGAGCAGCTCGTCGGTCTCCTGCGGGGTGAGCACGGCGGTCGGCTCGTCCAGGATCAGCAGATCCACCCGGCGCGACAACGCCTTGAGGATCTCCACCCGCTGTTGGGTACCCACCGGCAGGTCCTCGACCGCGGCATCGGGGTCGACACCCAGGCCGTAGCGTTCCGAGAGCTCCCGCACCATCGTCCGGGCCGCTCGCCGGTCCAGCCGGAACGGGCTGCCGGGCTCGTTGCCGAGCACGATGTTGTCGGCCACCGTCATCACCGGGACCAGCTGGAAATGCTGGTGCACCATCCCGATCCCCCGCCGGATGGCATCCTTCGGATCCTTGATCGGGGTCGGGTCGCCCTTCACCACGATGCTGCCCGCGTCCGGCGGGATCAGGCCGAAGATCTGCTTGACCAGGGTCGACTTGCCGGCGCCGTTCTCGCCGAGAAGGGCGACGATCTCGCCCCGGCCGACCTCCAGGCTGATCTCCCGATTGGCCCGGACGTTGCCGAAGGACTTGCTGACCCCGACGATCTCGAGCAGCCGCTCGTTCGTGCTCGGGTCCGCCATCAGTCCACCCCCTTGGTGAAGGGCTGGCCGACGGCGGCCGGCGGGCGCACCCGGCCGGCGAAGACCGACAGCACGACGAGCGTGAGCACGTAGGGCAGCAGGTTCACGAACTGCTGCGGAATATCGATGATGTTGCTCGCCTGCAGCTGGGAGGCCACCGCGGTCGCGAAGCCGAAGAACAGGGCGGCCGCGAACGCCCTGGCGGGATACCAGGCGCCGAAGATCATGATCGCCAGGGCGAGGAAGCCGCGCCCGGCGGTGAAGCCGCGTTCGAAGCTGCTGGTGGCCTCCATCGACAGGTAGGCTCCGGCCGCCCCGGCCAGAAGGCCCGCCAGGCTGACGTTGACCAGGCGCAGGGCGATCACGTTGATCCCGGCGGTGTCGGCCGCCTGCGGGTGCTCGCCGACCGCCCGCGTGCGCAGCCCCCAGCGGGTGTGGAAGAGGGCGTAGTGGACGACGGCCACGACGACCAGGGTGGCGAGCGCGAAGACTCCGCGGTTGAAGAACACCGGCCCGATCAGCGGAATGTCGGAGAGCAGCGGGATGTCGAGTCTCGGCATCGGGGCCGGCAGGGAGGCGCCCTGGCGGTAGTAGAAGGACGTGATGCCGCTGGCGACGATGTTGAGCACGACTCCGGCGATGATCTGATCCATCTGCCACCGCACCGTCGTCCAGGCCAGGAACATGCCCATCAGCAGCCCGGTGGCCAGGCCGGAGAGGACGCCGACGACGAGTGAGCCCGAGATGGCGGCGCAGAAGAAGGCGGCGAAGGCCGAGGTGAGCATCTGGCCTTCGATGCCGATGTTGACGATGCCGGAACGTTCGCCGATCACGCCGACCATCGCCGCGAGCACGAGCGGGATGGCGTAGGTCCAGGCGAAGCTGAGCATCGAGGTCGCGTCCACCGGGTTGACCGCGTAGAAGACGTACATCCCGACGATCGCGACGACCGCGACGGCCACCGAGGTGTAGCGGGCCATCACGACCCCCAGCCACTCGTGACCGAGACGCCGGCCGAGGCGCGGCGGCGGAAGATCAACGTGGCGAGCACCGGGATCGAGACCAGCAGCAGCGTCACCGCAAGGAGCATGTCGACCACCTCGGGCTGGATGCCGGTGTCGAACTGCAGACTGGGCGCCCCCGAGCGCAGCACGCCGACCAGCAGGGCCGCCGGGATGGTGGCGATCGGGTTCGCCCGGGCCAGCAGCGCGATGGTGATGCCGTCGAAGCCCAGCCCCGCGGACAGCCCGGATTCGAAACGGTGGGAGACCCCGATGGTCTCGATCGCGCCGCCGAGACCGGCGAGGGCCCCGGAGAGCAGCATGGCGGTGGTGACGACCACCGGGATCCGCATCCCCGCGTACTCGGCGGCGAACCGGTTGGCGCCCACTGTGTCGAACCGGAAGCCCAACGTCGTGCGGCGCAGGACCCAGGCCACCCCGAGCGCCAGCAGCACGGCGAGCACGAAGCCGACCGGCACGAATCCCAGCTCCGGCAGCATGGCCGCGGTCGCGATCCGTGGCGTGCGGGGAATCGGCTGGCCCGGCTCCTTGAGCGGGAAGGAGATGAGGTAGTCGATGATCCCGGCTGCGATCGAGTTCAGCATGATCGTCGAGATCACCTCGTGGACACCGCGGGTCGCCTTCAACACGCCGGCTATGCCGGCCCACAGGGCACCGGCGAGAACGCCGACCGCCAGGCAGAGCGGTATCAGGAGGGCGGCCGGCAACCCCGCGAGGGCGTAGCCGGCCCAGGCGGCCGCGACGGAACCGAACAGCAACTGGCCCTGGGCGCCGATGTTGAACAGCCCGGCCCGCAGCGCGGCGGCCACCGCCAGCCCGGCCAGCACGAGGGGGGTCGCCTTCTGCAGGGTGCGTAACAGCCCACTGGTGTTGCCCAGCGCAGCCGTGAACAGGGACGTGTAGGCGTACGCCGGATTGACCCCCTGCAGCCGGATGAGCACCGCACCGACAGCGAAGGCGACGGCGAGGGCGACGACCGGGACGACGAGGCCCTGATGGCGGACGACGACGTCCCAGATCGTTCTTCGCGACGCCGGCGGCAGCTCGGGCGGACCCGGAAGTGCCGCGGGCGGGGCCGTGCCTGGCTCGGTCACGTGTGCGGTGGTGGGCTAGCCGACGGTCACGCCGGTCTTGATGGAACCGCTCTGCAGGCCCTTGACGACCTCGGCGACCTTCGCCTTGACGTCCGCCGGCAGAGTGTCCTCGAAGTCGTGGTACTGGGAGAGGCCGATCGTGCCGGTGAAGTTGCCGCCCTTGACGCTGCCGTCGTCGATGGCCTTGACGATGTCCTGCACACCCTTGGTGATGTTCTTCTCCGCGGACGTGACCAGGCACTTGTGCGCCTCCGGCACGGTCTCCCACTGGTCGGTGTCGACGCCGATGCAGTAGGTGGAGGTGCCGGCCGTGGACGCCTTCGCGATCTGGCCGAGAGCGCCGTTCCCGGTCTTGCCGCCGGCCCCGAAGATCACGTCGGCGCCCTGGTCGAGCTGCTTCTGCGCCTCGGCGGCGCCCCACGCGGGGTCGCTGAAGGCGTTGTCCCCGGCCGGGTGGTACACGGTGGCGACCGTGGAGTTGGGGTTGGCCGCGGCAGCCCCGGCCTCGAATCCCTTGGCGTACTTCTCGACCGGCGGGATCTGCATGCCGAGCACCTGACCGAGCTTGTTCGTCTTGGTCAGCATGCCGGCCAGATAGCCGGCGGCGTACCCGGCCTGGTCCTCCGGGAAGACGAGACCGGTCAGGTTGTCGACCGTCTCCTCCTGGGCCTGGTCGACGCCGACGAAGTGGGTGTCGGGGTTCTCCTTGGCGGCGGCGACGGTGGCCTCGGTCATCAGGAAGCCGACGGTGACGATGACGTCGTAGTCCTTGTCGGTGAACTGCTTGATGTTGTTCGCGTAGTCCTTGGTGTCGGTCGTCTCGATGAACTTGTACTGCCCGCCCAGCTCCTGGGTCGTCGCCTTCGCCCCCTCGTGCGCGGACTGGTTGAACGACTTGTCGTCGACCTTGCCGGCATCGGTCACCAGGCCGACGCACAGCACGTCGTCGCTGGCGCAGTCGCCTCCCGCGGCGGTCCCGCTCCCGGAGCTTCCGGTGCTTCCGCCGCAGGCCGCGAGCGTCAGCGAGACGGCGGCGACGGCGGCCAGACTTCCCTTGCGCATTATCGAGTGCTTCATGACTTCCTCCGGCTGTGACCGACACCGACACCGGCCGGACGGCCGGGTGAATGCGGTGAGGCTAGCGCAATGCTCTGACAGTCCCCTACTCGCGAGTACACCGTCGGGTGAATTGTTGCCCTCACGTGATCATGACGGTGTGTTTGTTGCGTGAAACGGTCAATCCCGGGTAAGAGTGTGGATTGCGGCCGCGGCCGCCGGGTACCTCCTGAGGAGATCGGCACGCTCGCCGAACGTGCAGACGTCGTCGGTGAATGCCGGTGTACACCAACAGGAGACGAGCGTCCAGCGGCCGGTCGTCCGAGCCCCCTGCCAGGTGCCCGCGGGGACGATGACGGGGTCGGCGCCGAGCGTCCTCGACACCGCACTATCGCCGCACAAAGTGACCAATTCCGCCTCAGCTCCGGCCAGCCATTGCCACCCTTCCTCGACGTCCAGGCAATGCATCGCCGAGAAACCTTTTATGGTATTGGTGAGAAGAAAGAGAATGCTGCTTAATCGCGCTGTTCGCCCGGTTGAGCGGAAATAGCCGCCTTCCCTCGGCAGCGGTTGGAGTTCGAGCTCGTCGATGACGACGCGTGCCGGCAGCTCCGCGTCGGGCCAGGTCCACACCCGCAGCATCCTCGCAGCCGTTCCGCGGGCCCGACGCCCTCCGTCACCCGCCCCGCGCCCAGGCTCGCCGGCGAGGGCCTCCGAGCTCGGGTGGAGCAGCACGGTTGCCAGGCCACACCCATGTCCAGGTGAGATCGCGGGCCACCCGCCAGTGGCTGGTACGGTCGAATCCAGGGTCGACCAGGGGAACCGAGAACAGGTGAGACGCACGGACCGGCACCGACGCCGCGGGCTGACGATCGGCTCGCTGGCCGCGTGCGTCCTGCTTCTGGGCGCCTGCTCCTCCGAGCAGCCGGACGAGACCCGTCCGATCGGCTACCAGCACAACGCGGTCGACACGCTGCGGGTGCTGGTGCCGGTCTGCGACGACGAGCAGGTCGAGAGCGCCGACCTGCGGGTCGAGTCGGCCACGGACAATCTGCCCGGCACCGGGGTGGACGTCCCCGCGAAGGACGGCGCGGTGGACTTCCTGATCGGCTATCCGGGCGGCACCCGGGCCCGTACCGACGACCTGTGGCTGACCGTGGTCACGAGTCGCACCACGATCGACGTCCACATCCCCCCGGAGGACCCCGACGACCCGAGGATCGGGCAGTGGCTGGCCTCCGGCACCGGCGAGCCCACCACTCCCGAGGAGTTGCGCGAGCTGCGCAGCTGCTGACGGCGCGCCCAGTCAGCGAACTCGACGCAACGCCTCGTCCACACTCGAGCCGACCGAGCGGGCCTGGGCGAGGAGAGCCGAGATGTCCAGCCGGGTGCTGGCCCGGTCGGCGATCACCCGCTCGCCGTCGACGAAGACGTCCGTGACGTCGCCGCGGCCGGCGGCGAAGACGAGCAGCGCCGGGACGTCGTGCACCGGCGTCAGATGCGGCGCGTCCAGATCGAGCAGGACGAGATCCGCCCGTTTCCCGACCTCGACACTGCCGATCAGATCGCCGAGGCCGAGCGCCCGCGCGCCGTCGATCGTGGCCGCGCGGAGCACGTCCGTGGCGGCGCCGGCGGTCGGGTCCCCGGTGGTGAGCCGGGCCAGCAGCGCGGCCTGCCGCATCACCTGCCAGAGATCCAGATCGTTCGAGGACGAGCACCCGTCGCTGCCCAGACCCAACCGGACGCCCGCGGCCCGCAGCCGCTCCCAGTTCAGGGCTCCCGAGGCCAGCTTGAGATTCGATCCGGGACAGTGCGCCACCGCCGTCCCGGACTCCGCGACCAGCGCCAGATCCGGCTCGTCCAGGTGGACGCCGTGACCGAGCACCGCCCGCCCGGACAACAGACCGGATGAGGCCAGCAGTCGCACCGGGGTGGCGCCGTGCCGCTGCCGGACGTCCGCGTTCTCGGCCGCCGTCTCCGCCGCGTGCACCGTCACCAGGTCGAAGTCGGTTGCCAGTTCCGCTATCTCGCTGAGATGCGCGGGTGAGTTCGTGTAGGTGGCGTGCGGCATCAGCGCGGTGGGCACGCGGGGGCCGCCGAGCTCGTCCAGGGTGCGCCGCCACTGGCCGGCCCGGGCGATCCGCTCCGGCCAGCTCAACCCGTCCGGGCCGGCGCTGTCGAAGAACACCGGTCCGCCGACGTGACGCAGGCCGGCCGCCACCGCGCCGGCGTGGGCGGCCTCGGGAAACAGGTACATGTCCAGCACCGTGGTCACGCCGGCCCGCAGACTCTCCAGCCCGGCCAGCCGGGCACCCAGCTCCACGGTCTCGGGGTTCATCACCGCCGCCTCCGCGGCCCAGACCCGGCGGAGGAAGCCGGCCAGGTCGACGCCCTCGGCGACCCCGCGCAGCAGGGTCATCGGCGTGTGCGTGTGCAGGTTCACCAGCCCGGGCAGCACGAGCCGTCCGGAGCAATCGATCTCCGGCACCCCGGCCGGTGCCGCCACCGCCAGACCGACCGCGGCCACCGTCCCGTCCACGACGAGGACGTCCGTGTCGTGGCGGATCTCGTCCGCGTCGTCGCAGGTGACGACGATCCGCGCGCGGCGGAGCAGATGGCTGTTCACTCCAGCCCCGCCCGGGTGGCCAGCACCTGGTTCAGGACGGCGAGGACGTCCGTGCGCGAACGTTCGAGCACGGCGTCGATCTCCGCCGACGAGATCTGGCCCGGGAGGACGCCGGTCGCGGGGTTCGTGACCACGCTGATCGAGGCGTACCGCATGCCCGCCTCGGCCGCCAGGCACACCTCGGGAACGGTCGTCATGCCCACCACGTCGGCGCCCAGCTGCCGCGCCATCCGGATCTCGGCGCGCGTCTCGAATCTCGGCCCCTCGAAACAGGCGTACACGCCACCGTCCACCATCGGCTCGCCGACCGCCTCCGCCGCCGCGAGCAGTTCGGCGCGCAGGTCCGGATGGTACGGCTGGCTGGAGTCGGTGTGCACGAAACCCGGTGGCGGGAAGTCGGATCCGTATCGGGCGGGATCCTCCCCGCCCGGGTCGGAGAAGCTGCACTCGCGGATCCTGGTGAAGTCGAGGAAGTCGTCGACGACGACGAGACTGCCCGGGCCGAGATCGGCCGAGGTGCCGCCGACCACGTTGATCGCGAACACGTCTCGGCAGCCGAGCTCGCGCAATGCCCAGATGATGCCCCGGTAGTTGACCAGATGCGGGGGCAGGGCGTGCCCGGCCCCGTGCCGGGGCGCGAACACCAGGGGTACGTGCCAGGTGCCGCGCAGGATGTCGACCGGGCCGTAGGGCGTCTCGGCGAAGTCCACCGCCGCGCCGTCCAGCATGATGTCGTCGAAACCGGTTCCGGCGATCAGTCCGACCGCGGCGACGCCGTCATCCCGCACGCTGCTCACAACCCGGGGAACCAGATCCCGATCTCGCGCGCGGCCGAGGCCGGCGAATCCGACCCGTGGACGAGGTTGGCGGTGACCCGCTCGCCCCAGTCGCGACCGAGGTCACCGCGGATCGTGCCGGGAGCGGCGCTGGTCGGATCGGTCGCGCCGGCCAGCGAGCGGAACCCCTCGATGCAGCGCTGACCTTCGATCACGACCGCCAGCACCGGGCCCGAGGTCATGAACTCCAGGAGCGGCTCGAAGAAGGGCTTGCCCTCGTGCTCGGCATAGTGCTGGACGAGGAGCTCACGCTCGGCGGTCCGCAACTCGACGGCGACGAGGTGGTACCCCTTGGCCTCGATCCGCCGCAGCACCTCCCCGCAGAGCGCGCGCCGGACGCCGTCGGGCTTGACCAGGACGAGGCTACGTTCGATCTTCTGACTCACGGCGCTCACCCTATCCATTCGCCGGCCGCGGGCTACTCGCCGACGGCGGGCGACGCCGCGGCCGCACGATCCATCCGCTGGCCGATCCAGCCCAGCCAGAGCCAGAGGCCGACGAAAACCGCTCCCATCAGCCACATCTCGGGCACGACCAGGCCGGTCAGCAGCATCAGCACCTGCAGGATCCCGCCGATCGCCATCCCGCCCGGCCGGCGCATCAGGCCGCAGGCCAGCAGGCAGGCCACCGACAGGCCGAGCCCGCCGGTCCACACCACCTTCGGCGGCAGGCCGGAGAGCCGGAACGCGACCAGGGTCGCGAAGAAGATCAGCAGCGCCTCCAGGCACAGCATCAGCATCGCCATGCGCGACGTGTTGCGCCCCGGTGCGGTCACCAGCCAGAGGTTCACAGCAGGTCCTCGTCCTGTGCGGGGCCGGCGTCGGCATCGACCGCCGGGCCGCGCAGCAGCAGCCGCGCCTCCGCCGCCACGGTCACCGACCCGGTGACCACGACGCCGGTCTCGATGTCGCTCTCCTGTTCCGCCAGATCGATCGCGCGGACGATCGCGTCGTCCAGCCGGTACTCGACGTGGACCCGCTCGTCGTCGAACACGTCCCGGGCCACCTCCGCCAGCTCGTCGACGTCGATGGCGCGTGGGGAACTCGACCTCGTCACGACGATCTCGTCCATCATCGGCTCCAGCACACCGAGGATCGCCTCGGCGTTCTTGTCGGCGAGCACGCCGACCACCCCGACGACGTACCGCAGCGCGAACGTCTCCTCCATGCCGGCCACGAGCGCCTCGACCCCGGCGACGTTGTGTGCGGCGTCGATCACGACGGCGGGGCTCGGACGCATCAGCTCCATCCGGGCCGGCGACGCCACGTCCGCGACGGCCTCCACCACGACGTCCGGCGAGAGGCGTTGGGTCCCGTTGCCCAGGAAGGCCTCGCACGCGGCGATCGCGACGGCGAGATTGTGCGCCTGATGCTCGCCGTGCAGGGGCAGGAAGAGGTCGGCGTACTCGCCGCCGAGGCCGCGCAGGCTCACCACCTGGCCGCCCACCGCCGGAACCCGTTGCACCACGCCGAAGTCCAGACCTTCCCGGCTGATCGTCGAGCCGGTCTCGATCGCCCGGCGCAGGAGCACCTCGGCGGCCTCCGCCGGCTGCTCGGCCAGCACGACGTGCCCGCCCTCGGTGAAGATCCCGGACTTCTCCTCGGCGATCTCCGCGACCGTGTCGCCGAGCAGATGGGTGTGGTCGAGCGAGATCGGCGTGACCACCGACACCGCGGCGTCGGCGACGTTCGTCGCGTCCCAGCGGCCGCCGAGGCCGACCTCGACAACGGCCACGTCCACCGGGGCGTCGGCGAACGCGGCGAACGCCAGGACGGTCAGCAGCTCGAAGTACGTCAGCGGGACCTGGGCGTCCTCGAGCAGTTTCGCGTCCACCATGGCGACCAGCGGCTCGATCTCGCGATAGATCCGGACGAAGTCCGCCGGGCGGATCGCCGTCCCGTCGATGGTGATCCGCTCGGTGACCGAATGCAGGTGCGGCGAGGTGTACCGGCCGGTGCGCAGATTGTGCTCGCGCAGCACGCGCTCGATCATGCGGGCCGTCGAGGTCTTCCCGTTCGTGCCGGAGAGCTGGATGACCGGATAGGCGCGCTGCGGATCGCCGAGCAGGTCGCAGGCCATCCGCACCGGGTCCAGCCGGGGCTGCATGTTCGACTCCGGGGTGCGAGACAGCAGCTCCGCGTAGATCTCGCCGAGCGCCTCGACCGCCGCCGCGTCCGCGGGGTCGGGCTCGTTGCCGTGGGAGCGCTTCCTGCTCACAGCTTCTCGACCTTCACCCGGACCTGGTGGCCGTTGCCGACGGTGGCCGCCACGACGCCGTCCTC
>JBDIAG010000058.1:0-11926 GCA_039812305.1 Actinomycetales bacterium
CGATGATGTGGCCAGTGACACACAACGCGCTCGTCGCGGTGAACAACGCTTCCATGAACGTCGCCGAACGCCCCTGCACCGCGACTGGCAGGCTCAGGAGAGCGGTCCCGAGCGCCAGGACGAGACCGAATGCTGCGGCAATGGCCCGGCCGGGCGTGAGGCGGAGGAATCGGCGCATCAACAGCACCCCGCAACGATCTCACAACGCAGGGTGTGTGACCTCAGCCGGGGCCACGTGTGACGAAGGTGGCGCCAAGAACGCGACCTCGACGAAGACGGCGGCGATGCCACTTCAAGGCCAGGTTCACTTGTCGGTGGCGTTGAGACGTCAATGGGAGCTGAGGTGCTGCATCCCGCGCAGCTGAACACGATGATCGAGCACGCAACGAATAGTGCTCTTGTCGTTCTGGTCGACACTGATTCCCCCGAGGTCACACGATGAGACGTGCTCGATCGGCTCCGTCGGCGTCAGCCTATAGCTCGAACGGCCAGCCCGAGGACGGCGACGGGATCCCGTGAGGCTGACCTTTTGAGCCTCGAACCAGGACTTGAACGTTTCCGCCGAAAACGATCGTTATCGGCCCACACAAACCGAGCGCTCACACACCCACTCGCTGCCGTCAGTGGCGGGGATCACAACTTCTGCCGGAGCATGCGCGCCCCGAAGGGCGGCGCGCTCGCGCTCATCGAGTCGATGCACCCGCAGCTCGTAGCGGCCGCCGACGAGGTAGACGCGGACGTGCACATCACCGCAGCCCACCCCGCTCTCGCGGAGAGGTACACGGGCATCGACCCGCTCCTGATCGACATCGGCAGAGCGTTCCCGCGCGGAACCAAGCTCTACCGTCCTCGCAGATCCGACCCGAAGCGCAACGCTCCGCAGCTCTTCTAGCGCCCTCACGGCCACCATCGCCGCCGACGCGACGATCCGCTACCGCGACCCTCACGCAGACGAGACATCCCTACTGCCTAATGACTCACATTGAAGAGATGCACGCAGGCACTTTTAGTGGTGCGCTACGCTGGGGGCATGCGCGGGGGCCTGCAGCGGTGGAAGCGAGGGATCGCTTCGGCTGGTGTGCAGCAGGCCGTGAACTACGCGTTTGAGGGCGAGTGTGATTCGCACTTGCACGCGACGTCGGGGGCGGAAGCCCTACGTCGATACAGCGAGGCCGGCGATGGTGCGACGGTGACGCGGTACACCGCGACGTCGTCAGGGCTCGCCTCTGATGAGCTCGATGAGGGCCGGCTGGCGCGGTGGCTTGACGGCTCAGACCCGGACTCTGGTGAGCGGCGTGGGCGTGAGCTCAACCGGCCCGACGCGGACCTGGTGCTGGATGGGACCATCAACGCGCCGAAGTCGTTCAGCGTGGCGTCGTTGCTGCACCCGGAGCTTGCAGCCGAGTTCGAAGCGCTGCAGGACCGACTGCGCGATCGCGTCATCACCACGTGGCAGCGTGAGCTGAACGCGCGCCGCGGCGCGGCGGGCTCCATCAGGGAGGGGATCGCGCAGCTCGAGGTGGTCGAGCTGCAGCACCGACGCTCTCGGGCCCTGGACCCGCACATCCACCGTCACCTCTGGCTGAATGCGCGCGTGCTCGGTGAGGACGGTCGGTGGTCGAATGTGGACTCTCGGGTGGCGATGAAGCTGCACACGCTGATCAACGCGGAGGGCGAGATCGCGATGCGCACCGACCCGGCATGGGTCGCGGCGCTTGCCCGCCACGGGTACACGCTCGCGGCCGACGGGGAGATCGAGCAGCTGGAGCACATCGTGCGGCCGCTGTCGCGTCGCTCGAATCAGATCGAAGCGAACCGGGCGGCCCGGCTGGCCGAGTGGCGGCAGAGCCACCCAGGGCAGGAGGCGAGCCCGGACGTGCTCACCGCGATCGACCGGTGGGCGTGGGCGCACGGCCGGCCCAACAAGCCGGGCCCGGTGGATGAACAGAGCTGGGAGCAGCTGACACGCGACGAGCTATCAGGGATCGACGCGACGGTCCTGGAGCGTCGCAGTGCCGTCCCGGTGCGGGCGGTGGCGATCGCGGATCTTGACCGCGATCTGCTGGCCGCGCAGGCGACGGTCGACGCGGACGCTCGAACGACGGCGACGGGCGGAAGATTCGGTCTGTTCGATCTTCGCGCCGGCGCGCTGCGCGCGATCGCCGCATCGGGGGTTGTCGCAGAGCGTGAACTGATCGCGGAGGTCGCGGCCGACGTCACGGCGCGAGCGCACCAGCTGTCGGTGAACATGCTCCCCGACGAGCAGGACGCCATCCCCGGACACGTGAAGCACCTGATGGCCGCGTCGACCGCCGCCCTCAAAGTCGATCTTGCCGTAGCGCTGGACCGGCTTGCAGGGCCGGGAGAGAGGCTCGACGCGGCGGACGTCGACGAGCTGGTGACCACGGTGCTCGAGGAGGGTCGCACGCTGGATCGGTCCCAGACGGACGCGGTTGCCGCGATCGCCGGCACTGACCGGCTCGTTGCGGTGACCGGCCCCGCCGGCACCGGGAAAACCACATTGCTGAAGGTCGCCAAAGCCGCCCTGGAGGCCCAGGGACGGCGCATGGTGATCGTGGCGCCCACCAAGAAGGCCGCGAGCGTCGCGGGGCGGGAAGTGGGCGCACAGGCCTCGAGCCTGCACTCCCTGCTGCTGGACCACGGCTGGCGGTGGGGTGTGGACGACGCCGGCGCGCAGGTATGGCGTCGGCTGGAGGTCGGTGACGTCGACCTGCACACGGGCGCGGTGTACGAAGGACCTCGCCGGTACGTGCTCGAGCGGGGGGACCGTGTCGTCGTCGACGAGGCCGGCATGGTGGACCTGCACACCGCTCTGGCGCTGAGCGACGTGCTGGAGCGTACGGGCGCGGATGTCGCGATGGTGGGTGACCACCTGCAGGCGTCGCCGGTTGGGCATTCCGGGGCGATGGCGATGCTGCGGATGCGGGCCGGCGCCGTGGTGGAGCTCTCGGCCGTGCACCGCTTCCGGGATCCGGACTACGCGGCGCTGTCGTTGAGGCTGCGCGAGCCTGGCAGCGCTGAGGAAGCGTTGCTGGTTGCGCAGGAGCTCGACCGGAAGGGGCTGCTGAAGGTCGTCTCTACCGAGGAGCAGGCCCGTGAGCACATGGTCGACGAGTACATGGCCTCGGTGGCGTCCGGGCGGCGGCTCGCATTGGTGACAAGCACCAACGCTGAGGCGCGGCACATCTCGGAGACCATCCAGGAGCGGCTGGTGAAGGCCGGCGTGCTCGTGGAGACAACGGTCGCGGTGGGGCAGGACGAGCAGCGTCTGCTGGTGGGAGACATCGTGCAGACGCGCCGGAACAACACGGATGCCGACGTGGAGAACCGCGCCCTGTGGCGCATCGCCGCGGTGCGTGCAGACGCGATCGAACTGGTCAGCCTCACCGACAGCGGCGACCGCCGTCAGGTGACGGCGGAGTACGCGGCCGCACACATGCACCTGGCCTACGCCTCGACGGTGCACGGTATCCAGGGCGAGACCACCGACGCGGCCATCGTCGGCCCCGGCGTGGATGCCGCCGGCTTGTACGTCGGGATGACCCGTGGGCGGCTGCGCAATGAGGCCATCGTGGTCGCGGATCGCGTAGATGCGGCGACGAAGATCCTTGCCGATTCGATGATGCGCGGAGGACAAGAAGTGACCCTCGCGGATGCGGCCGCGGCGGCGGGGCGCGAGTTGGGTCGTGCTGCCCGCGCGGTCGCGGCGGCCGGCACGGAGCAGCCGGCCGCGTGGGATGACCGCAGTCGGCGTCCACTGGGCGCGATCGTCGATCTTGACCGGTACCTCGCGGACGGGCCGTCCGGGGTTGCGGCGATGCGGGAGGACCTCGAATCGCTGAACGACCGCATCCACCGGGACCACGCCGCGCTGCGGGCGGTCACCGTCCGGCTGGCGACGGTCGAGGCGCGCGCCCACGCGGCCGTGGTCGCCGGCGCCGAACCGGAGGCGGACGGGGCGCTACCGGTCGTGGCGGAGAGGCTCACGCAGAGGCTCGCGGCGAACGGGGAGCGTCGCGGGGCGATGGTGAAGGAGTACGCGGCACTGGTGCGGCGCGTGGACCGGGTGGAAGACGAACGCCGCATCCGCTCGTCGCTGCCCCCGGAGGTGGCCGAAGCAGAGCGTAGGGCCCGCGTGGCGCGCGTGCAGGCGGAAGGACAGCCTGCTGCGCCCACTCAGGCCCCGAACGGGCCGGAACGGGGCCTGTAGCCCCTGTGCGACAAAGCGGGCGGGACTACGATGAGTCCCGCCCGCTTCAGTTCGCAGCTGTCAGCGCGCGATCCATGCCTCGGACTGGACCTCCGGGGCGGCGACAGGCCCGGTTGCGTACGCCTCCGGGCCTTTAGCTTTTGGGCTGCGCGCGACCGTGACCTCGTCATACTTCAGGGACGCGGCGACGGTGTCGGCGACGACCTGGCGGTTCTCGCGCTGGACGCCGGTCTCCTTGTCCGTGTAGTTCGAGAACCGTAACTGGCCGGTGACGAGGACGCCATCGCCCTTGCGGAGCGACGCGGCCGCGTTCCTGGCCTGCTTGCCGAACACGACGACGTCGTGGAAGACGGTGTCACCGTCTTCCCACTGCCCGGACTGCTCGTTGAGTCGGCGGTCGTTGACCGCCACCCGCAGGCGCGTCCAGTCCGTCTCCTTCTCGGATACCCCGCTGTCGGGGTCGGCGGTCAGGTTCCCCTCGATGGTGAGGGGGATTCGTGTGCTCATGATTTTCCTTTCCTTGGTGATGCCCGCGTGCTGCGGGACGCTTATTGGCCGTGGGCCTGTGTGGACCATGCCGTCCAGTCGCTCTCGTCCGTCACGGTCGACCAGTCGCGGGGCTTCTTGTCCTGATGGGAGCCGGTGGTGCAGCCCAGCGGTGCGGAGGCGTCCTTGAGTCGTTGCTTCGCGGCGGGGAGGCGTTCGTGCCACCCGATCGGCCCGAGCCCGCTGTCGGTGTCCGCGAACAGTGCGCGATGCGCGGTGTGGAGCGCGCTGAGCTCTTCGACGAGAATCCCGTGCTTCCACCAGCAGTTCGGGACGATGGTGCCGCTGATCTGGTACCTCGCGGTGAACCACTCCACCCAGCTGCGCAGCTCCACCCATGCAGCCCTCGCGTCCTCGTCGGGCAGCTCCCGCCAGTTGATGACGCCGGCAGAGGTGAGTGCGGCGGCACTCTCCCGGTTGTGCCGGTCGTACTGGTCGATCTCCTCCTGCAGCAGGGCCTCCAGTTCCTCCGGGTCGAGGTCGCCGGCATCGCTCATCGCAGTGTCCCTTCGATGCGTGCCAAGACCTTTGGGAGCGCCTGGGCGGTGGCGTCCTCGCGGGAGCGGTGCCTCGCGAGGATCGGGTCGGTGTCGATGAAGCGGTGCAGCAGTTCGTGACACAGGGGGTGGAGTGGGATGAGGTCGTTGTGGGCTTCACCCGCGATCCACCGGGTGCCGTCCTGAACAACCCCGGCGTAGGTGATGTGGTGCAGCTCGAACTCTCGGGGCACGCCCGCGCGGTGGCATGCGGCGCACGCGAGCTCACCGGTGGCTGCGGCCTGCGCGAACCAGCTGTCGCGGCGTCGGAACCACGGCACGGATCGCAGGTATCCGCTCCGGTAGCCGCGGGCGTTCGGGTTGCGGCGGTTACTCATTAGGGTCACCTGGGGTTACCAGCGCCTGCCGGGCCAGCCTCGCCTCCTCCTCTGCGGAGAAGTAGCTTTGCTGCTCCCGCTCGAGGTCGGTCTTGCCGGCGGTGATCGTCTTCGCGTCGCGGCGATCGATCCAGCCGTCGAGCTCGATGAGTGCAGGGCGACGGTTCCGGTAGGTCAAGAGCCCGATGCCGGTGGGCATCCGTCGGATCTCGTCAATGGTCATCAGTGGGAGCCGCTCGTGATGCTCGCTCGTGGAGTGCGCCATCGAGTCGCTGTTCCAGGAGCGCTGCGTGCGGCGGTGCTCGCGGACACCGAGGAGCGACTCGATGTCGCGGAGGTGGGCAGCGTCACCCGCACCACCCAGCAGGATTTTCGCGGTCGCCGCCGACCAGATCGTCGACGCCTCAGCTGCGGACCAGCTGGTCTCGGCCTGCGACAGCGCCTGCAGCACCACGAACGTGCAGATGCCGCGGCCTCCGCCGTCGGCCATGACCCGCGGTAGGGCGTCCCACCGGAACATGTTGGCGATCTCGTCGAGGATCAAGCCCAGCGGGATCGGGAGGCGCGCACCGGGCGATGAGAGCGCCTTCTTCCGTGCGACCTCGACGACGTCGTCGAGCATCGCGGAGAGGAACCCGCCCATCGCGGTGGCACCGCTGGAGGTTCCGAGCAGGTACAGGGTGTTCTCACCCGCGAGGAACTCTGACGGGTCGAACGGCGCTTCGGCGCCGGTCGGGGAGAGGGTGTCGCGCACCTGGGGGATTGCGAGGGGCGCCACGGCGCTCTGCACCCCGAACCACATGGAGGACAGCAGCTTCGGGTCACCATCGAGGATGGATTCGAGCCCGTCACCCCACCCTGCAGTGCCTTCCACACTGAGGATTTCCACTGCGGCCCTCGCGAGGCCGGGCGTGGAGCCCCAACTGTACAGGTCGCTGACCTTCCGGTTGCCGACTGCAGCTGCGTGCAGCAGGCGGGCGAGGACGGTCGAGGCGGCGTCCGCCCACTCGCCGTTGGTGCTGGATGACCCCAGCGCCGTTCCGCCGATGATGGCGCGGCCACGCTGGGTTGCGACCAGCGGGTCTTCGCATCCGGCGATCGGGCTGTAGCGCAGCGTTCGTGACAGGCCAGACAGGCCCTGCGGGTCGAACACGTGCACGTCACCGCGCTGCTGGCGGGACCGGTAGGTCGCGGTGAGGTTGTCGTTCGTCGTCGACGTCGTTATCAGCGGCCCCGCCCAGTCGATGATCGCTGGGATCAGCACACGGAACCCTTTGCCGCCTCGCGGCGGCCCCTCGAGGACAACGGAGTCCTCGATCGACACATATACGTCGATGTGCCGCGACTCACCCAGCGGCCACCCCACGTCTGACGGCGTCGGGCGCCGGCTCAGGGTGGGGCGGAGGGTGCGGGCGTTGCGCAGAACCGCGCGCGCCGAAAGGTGCTTGGCGACTTCGGTGCGCGTCGCGAATCCGGGTCGCCGGCGCAGCTCCGCCACGAACGCGGCGTCGGTCTGCTTCCACCGTGCGTACCCGATCGCGCCGGCGATCGCTGCGGCGATGACCGTGAGCAAGATCGCCGCCGCCGTGACGCGGATGGTTCCGACCGGGAACGTGCAGCCAGGGATCTCCTGATACCCGTCCGTGGATCCTGTCACCAGGAGCTGCAGGGCGGCGATCGGGTTGCGGCCTGCGGGGCGCTGCCCGCACGTGCTGGTGATGATCGCCTCGACGAGCACCACGAATCCGAGGCCGACGGCGATGAGCGACGCCAGCACACCGACCGTGACCAGCGACCTGCGCTCCTGACCCATGCGTGCTCCTCAGAGCCCGTCGACGGCCGCGGCCGCGACACGCACCCACGCGTCTTGGGTGGCTTGGCGCAGGGTATCGAAGCGCAGTTGACCGCTTTTCAGGCCGGCGTCGAAGGGGATCAGCATCACCTGATGCCCGGCAGCAGCGAACTGGTCGGCGACCGCGCCGGCTTTGTACGCCCCAGTGCGATCCGCGTCGGTCACCACGATCAGCGCCCGCGCGGCGAGGCGTGCGGAGTGCGCGTCCCTCGCGTGCAGTTCCTCCAGCAGCAGCAGCGCCGACTCGGCTGCCTCTGGAGCTGTGGTGGTGGGGATGACCAGCTGGTGAGAGTGATCGATCATGCGAAGCCACCGCTCCGCCGACTCGTCGTTCCCCGAGTCGAAGATCACCAACCGGTACGCGCGGTCGATCACCTTGATGAGCGCGTCGAACTCTTCCGCGTCCACGCGCTGACTGATCGCCAGCAGTTGCGGGTTGGAGCGGAGCACGTCGTACTTGTCGTCGGCCTGGTGGTGGACGTACCCGGAGAGGGCCGCGGCGGGAACGTTGGGGTCGCTCAGCTGTTCCACGTCCTGGAGGACGTGCTGAACGGTCGCGCCGTGGGGGGCGCTCTCGGTCCGCCACCCGAGGGATCCTCTGGTGGGATTGTTGTCCCAGGCGAGCACTCCCCCGCCGCCGAAGCGCCCGTAGACGGCGGCGAGGCACGCCGTCGTCATCGTCTTACCGACCCCGCCCTTCCCGTTCACCACCGCGATCCGGCGCACGCTCGGCCAGTGTGCTGCGGCCTCCCTCTGCGCCTGAATCCGCGCCAGCTCGACCGGCCCGGCGCCCATACCGAACAGGCGACGCCAGCCGGTTGTGGCGGGGGCGGGCGGCGGCGCGTCGTCGATGAACGTGGGGCGGTTCGAGGGCGCGGTGACCGGCTCAGGGGTGGGCATCCGTCGCCGCACCGGCGCGGGCTGCGGGGTCGCCGCGCCGCGGATGGCCTCCAGGGTGCGGGTGAGCTCCAGGTCCAGGGATGCCGGGCTGTCCTCGACACGTACCTGGCTCACCCTGCCGGTCGGGGTGACGAGCAGATGCACGTCCCCCAGATCGCCGCTGGTGACCAGCTCGATCTCGGTGTCATGACTCGCCGCGATCTGCATGGCCCGGTCCACGACCGTGGCGCGCAGGTCGCGGCCCTCAGTCGCCACCAGGTGCTCGGCTGAGCCGTCAGGGTGAATGAGCGTTGAGTGGTCGTCGACGACAGAAGCGCGCACGAGCGGTCGTGTAGTGGTCATTCTGTTCCTCCTTGACCGGCGGGCGCTGCGGCCAGCCAGCTATCTAGGGCCTCATCCCGTTCAGGGATCGGCCACAGGTCCTCGATCGCCAGCTCGGGCTCGAGGTCGGCGCCGGGCACCGAACGGTCCCCCATCACGGCGTCATCGGTCTTAAACAGGTCGAACTCTTCCGGCGTGGACGTGCTGAAGCAGTCCACGACGTACGCGAACTTGCCCACGTAGGCGAGGAACTCCCCCTTGCGGAGCCGGCGCGCCACCTGGACGTGACTGGCGGGGAGGTTCAGGCGGGTGCGCAAGTTGTCTTCTTCCTGCCTGTTGACGTGGAAGATGAACTTGTTCTCGATGTCCTGTACAACCGAGTAGGCCAAGGACCGCTCCTGAGAGCCGTCCGGGCCGACCGCGTCCAAGTCGCCCATCTTGTGCAGGATCACCACGTTGGCGATGCCGTAGTGGCGAGAAAGCTTGAGCCACTGCTGATACATCTGCAGCGCCTGCACGCTGGTCATGTCTCGCCACCCTTCCTCACGGATCAGGTAGCGCTTGCGCTTGGAGGTCCGATCGGAGATGACCGCCTGTACCCAGCTCGTTGTGCACACCTGGGCGATCTGGGCAACCAGCTCGCTGCGCTGGAACAGCTCTGACGTGTCCACCACGACGATCGGAGCGGCCTCGTCGAACTCGACCGTGGACTCGTCCTCGAACAGCCCCGACAGGTCGCCGGTGATGAAGCGGTTCAGGAGCAGACGCACATCCTCCGCGGCCTCGCGCGGTTTGCGTTCGACCTCGACCGAGCCGTTCATGATCTCGCCCAGCTGCCGGTGCACTTCACGCAGCGTCGGCCGGTCGCCCGTCGACGCGATCGCGAGGTTCAGGGCGAGGGTCGCCGTGGTGTGCTCTGCCGGCGTCAGCGACTTCGCCGGGTGGGTCATCTCAAGCAGCTGGATGAGGGTCGTCATGCGACGCTGCTGCACGATGCTCTCGTGTTCCTCCACCGTCGACCCTGACCGGTGCGGGCCGCGGTCAAGCGGGTTCAGCCGGTACTTCCCCCCGAGGCGGATGGTCTTGCCGCCCTCGGTCTGATCGGCCAGGGCAACCCACTCCCCCTTCGAGTCGGAGGGCACCACAGCCTGGTACCCCCACGCGAACCCACGGGAGACGAGGCACTTGATGGTGCCTGACTTCCCGGCCCGGTATGCGCCTTGAACGAGGATGTTGGTGGACAGCGTGCCCCGCTCGCTGTCATCGGCGTACGCATCCCACGGGGAGAAGCAGAAGAGGCTGTCGGCGTTCAGATCCACGCCGAGGATCGGCCCCAGGGTGCCGATGCCGGCATCGGCCACGAACGGGTAGATCGCGGCGATGTCCTTAGTGGTCGCACGGTGCGGCTCCACGCGGGCGGGAAACAGGTTCCACCAGCCGCCCTCAGCGAGCCCGTTACCGTAGACCGGCACCGACGTCGCCGGCAGACGCGCGTCTCGCGTCGAGGACACGACCTCCGTCGCACGCGCGCCCTCCCGCGCCTGACGGCGCAGGGCCCGCAGCTCGCTGCGGCTGAGGTCTGCCTGCTCGAAGTGCCACTCCTTCTTCCCGCTCATTTCAGCCCCAACCCGATCGGGAGCGCGTTAACCAGCAGCGCCTCGCCCTGCTGCGCGTAGAGGATCTGCGCCTCCATCCCCGCCCGCGACAGGGAGTTGCGTACACCGGCGACCGCCTGCTCGAGGTTGCTCTCATCGGAGGCGGTGACCGTCAAGTACCCGGCGTACTGGTACTCGCCGTGACCGCTGACTAGGCCCTCCTCCTGCGCCTCCAAGGCTTCGTAGTCGGCCCGGTCGACCGCGCTGCCGTCCTGACCACGTCCGGCTCGCATGCGCTCGTTGGAGCGCCACGTCTTCTTCTCCTGACGGATGCGCTTCAGCGCCGCCCCCACGGGGACGGGCGTCATGACCGTCGTGAAGATGTGGGAAATTGCGGCGTTGGTGACCGGGTGCCGGGAGAACACCAGATCGTTGACGAACCCGACGGGGGCCGCGGACCGCGGCCACTCGTGGATCCACATCGTGGTGTGCACGCCCGAGTCGGTGTAGACCAGGCCGTTCTTCCCCTTCGGCTCCTCCATGTACGTCGGGCCCATCGCGGCGGGGTCCACGCCGGTCAGCTCGCCTGAGCGGCTTTCGATGTTGGTCACCGAGGCAGGGTCGAACGCTGCCCGTGCCAGCGCCGCGACATCTCGCACACCGAGCCACCGCTTCACGCGCACTTCGGCACCGTCCAGCGCGTCGCGGACGTTGCCGGCTTCGACCGCAGCGAGCCGCTGAATGGCGGCTTTGCCGCCGCCGAGGGCCTTCAGCTGCGGGGCAAGCTTCACCAGGTCGTAAGTGAGGGTCAGGTAGTTGCGGTGCGCGACCGCGTACCCCTCAGAACGGTCCATCACAGCCTGGTAGCGGCGGGTCGCGCTGGGAACGTCGAGCGATCCTGCGCGCGCCGCGAAGTGGTCTCGCGCGACCTGAATGGTCGCCGGGGTGGTGCGCTCCTGCATGGTCACCCGTTTGATGCCGGCACGCTGGGTGAAGGAGGCGAGCACGAGCGCCCACTTCTCTGCCAGGTCGAATCGTTCGTTGAGATCTTTCATGAGGAAGCCGGGCACCTCGAGCTCGGCCATGATCGTCGCCGAGCGGCCGTGCGGGTCGTACACGCACGCCATCCCCTCGACGTCCCACAGCTCGAGCGCGCCGAGCCGGCCAGGGAGGCGGAGCGTGCCCGCCGCGCGCACCTTCTCCGGGGCGAACACCTCGCGGTTCGCGCCCGTCGCGTCGCGGAACGCCTTGTTCAGCCACACCGCAGTCCAGCGAGGCAACGACATTCCCCTGGTGCGGACGACCGCCCCCACACCGAACGGCAGGTAGATCGGCGCCGCGTAGAGAAGCCCGGCCGGGCCGAACCGCTGCACACTGAGCAGGATGGATGCGGCCGCGATCAGCAGGGTCGTCACCTGCCACGGGTCCAGCCCCAGGACGATGCCCTGAGAGGACCGGGCGGGCAGCCGGGCGGGCCGTGCGACGTCGTAATCGATGTTCGAGCTCATGAGGACAGCTCCTTACAGAGTCCGGCCGGCGGGCGGCGGTGTAGTCGGCCTGGCAGGGCCGGATCGAGGTGGAGCAGATGAGCGCGGTGCCCCGCCATG
>JBDIAG010000059.1:0-11791 GCA_039812305.1 Actinomycetales bacterium
GGCCTTGCGCCGCCCGCGCGGCGCCCGGCCGCGTTCTCCTCGGTCGCGATACAACACCGGTATCACTCCCTCGTCGGCCTTGCCGGGCATCCACGCGAACGACACCATGCCCTCGAACAACTTCCGTCGAGAAGCACTAGCTCGCGGCGGGTGACGAGGCTTGCCCGCCCGCGGCGGGTGATCCGGGGTGGATGAACAGCCGGTCGATCGTGAGTCGTGGAGACGACCCACGATCGGCCGCTGAGCCGGGATCGGCTCAGAACAGCTGGAGTCCGCCGCGGCTGACCTGGAACCCGTGACGGGTCTCGACGTTCCAGCAGACCATTCCGTCCTTCTCGCTCGTGCAGGCCAGGTCGACGACCAGGGTGGTCTGCCCGTATTGCAGGACCTGGCCCTGACCCTCCTGGTTGTAGACCCAGGCCCCGGACGGGTCGCCGGCGCAGCGACCGACCTGGGGCTGCCCGTCCGCGACCATGACGTACCGGCCCTGCCAGGCCAGATCGCAGTCGCCGGGCCTGGCCTTCTCCGGGAAGTCGGCCTCCTGGATGTCGCACTCGGCGAACGGGGGCGGATCGCCATCGGAGTTGATGGCGCACAAGATGTTCCCGCTCGGGGAGCGGAAGACGGTGATGCCCAGGGTCTGGTCCGGCAACTCGGGAACGCGGCCGTTGCCGCGCTGGCCACCGGAACCGCCGTCGCCGCCGATCGTGCCGATCGCCGTCGGCGACGGATCGGGCGCCCCGGTGGAACCCGGTGTGCTCCCGGTGGTCGCGGGATCCGTGGGACTGGTTGTGACAGTGGTGGTCTCGGTGACCGTCACCGGGGTCTGGCCACCGCCGCCGGGAATGCAGGCCGTCATCGTGAGCAACAGCGGTACCGCCACAAGCAGTGACCGGATCCTGGTCATCGCACCCTCCACATCACATCGCCGGCCATCCACGCGGACGGGCCACCGTTCCCGGACCTGCATCCGAGTCTCCCGGGCTACCTTGCCCCGTTCCGATGCGCGGCCGGCCCATATGGTTCCACGGACCTCTCCCGGCCTCGACTCGCGGAAACGGCACCCGCCTGCAATCGACGTCTCCGGAGCGCTATGGTGTACCCGTGCATAGGCACATGCTCCTTCTTGGCTGCCGCGGCGAGGGTCTGCACTGACCGGCCCCCTCGACGCGGGAGTTCGGCGCGCCGGTCACGTGTCACCCCAAACAACGTGAGAGGCCCGAGAACGTGAGCACCATCAGCAAGAGCACCTATTACACGGCTGCGCAGCAGCAGCCCACCGCGATGCCGGTCGGCCGGTACGTCCCCTTCCACCAGCAGATCGCCGTCGACCTGCCCGACCGCACCTGGCCCGACCGGCGCATCGACGTCGCCCCGCGCTGGTGCGCGGTCGACCTGCGCGACGGCAACCAGGCCCTGATCGATCCGATGAGCCCGGCGCGCAAGCTGGCGATGTTCAAGCTGCTGGTCGCGATGGGATACAAGGACATCGAGGTCGGCTTCCCGGCCGCGAGCCAGACCGACTTCGAGTTCATCCGGCAGCTGATCGAGGGCGACCTGATTCCGGACGACGTGCGCATCCAGGTGCTGACCCAGTGCCGGGAGCACCTCATCGACCGGACCTTCCAGTCGCTGGTGGGCGCCAAGCAGGCGATCGTGCACTTCTACAACTCCACGTCCGTGCTGCAGCGGCGGGTCGTGTTCGGGATGGATCGCGACGGCATCACCGATATCGCCACGTCGGGGGCCCGGCTGTCGAGGAAGTACCACGAGATCCACACGCCGCAGACCGACATCCACTGGGAGTACTCCCCGGAGTCCTACACCGGCACCGAGCTGGACTATGCGCGCGAGGTGTGCGACAAGGTCGCCGACGTGCTGGAGCCGACGCCCGACCATCCGATGATCGTCAACCTGCCGGCGACCGTCGAGATGGCGACGCCGAACGTCTATGCCGACTCGATCGAATGGATGCACCGCAACCTGGAGCATCGCGACTCCATGGTGTTGTCGCTGCACCCCCACAACGACCGTGGCACGGCGGTCGCGGCCGCCGAGTTGGGCTACCAGGCGGGTGCCGACCGCATCGAGGGTTGCCTGTTCGGCAACGGCGAGCGTACCGGCAACGTCTGCCTGGTGACCCTGGGCCTGAACCTCTTCAGCCAGGGCATCGACCCGCAGATCGACTTCTCCGACATCGACGAGATCCGGCGCACGGTCGAGTACTGCAACCAGCTGAAGGTGCCGGAGCGGCACCCGTACGGCGGCGACCTGGTCTACACCGCCTTCTCCGGATCGCACCAGGACGCGATCAAGAAGGGCTTCGAGCACATGGACATCGACGCTGCGGCGGCCGGTGTCGACGTGGACGATTTCACCTGGGGCGTGCCGTACCTGCCGATCGACCCGAAGGACGTCGGCCGCTCGTACGAAGCCGTGATCCGGGTGAACTCGCAGTCCGGCAAGGGCGGGGTCGCCTACATCATGAAGAACGACTACCACCTGGATCTGCCGCGCCGGCTGCAGATCGAGTTCAGCCAGGTGGTGCAGCGGCACAGCGACGACGAGGGTGGCGAGGTGTCCCCGCAGTCGATGTGGGAGATGTTCGCCGACGAGTACCTGCCGTCCACCGAGCCCGAGAGGCAGTGGGGGCGTTTCGAACTGAAGGCGACCCGCTCGACGAGCGAGGTCGACGGGGCGGACAGCCTGGAGATCGACCTGGTCGACGGGGGCGAGCCGAAGACCCTGACCGGCCTGGGCAACGGCCCGATCGACGCCTTCGCCAACGCCCTGGGAGCGATCGGCGTGGTGGTCCGGGTGCTGGATTACACCGAGCACGCCATGAGCGCCGGTCACGACGCGGTGGCGGCCGCCTTCGTCGAGTGCGAGATCGACGACGTCGTCCTGTGGGGGGTCGGCATCGACCCCAACATCGTCACCGCCTCGCTCAAGGCGGTCGTCTCGGCGGTCAACCGCTCCGTCCGCTGAACCCCATCGAAGTTCCGACACTGCACCGCGGGGTGATGCAGTGTCGGAACTTCGGTCGAGGAGCACCAGTGAGTCCGTCCGGGGCTCGTGCGGTGAGCCGCGATGATGTTCGCCCGCGATGTGGGCACAATGGCTCAGTGACAACGCTCCGGGACGAAGCCGTGGTGCTGCGGACCCACAAGCTCGGTGAGGCCGACCGGATCATCACGATGCTGTCCCGGGAGAACGGCCGGCTGCGGGCGGTGGCCAAGGGGGTGCGGCGGACGTCCAGCAAGTTCGGGGCGCGCCTCGAGCCGTTCATGCACGTCGACCTGCAGCTGTGGCAGGGGCGCACTCTGGACGTGATCACCCAGGCCGACACGGTCGTCCCGTACGCCCGCAGCATCGTCGGCGACTACGCCCGCTATACAGCGGGGAGCGCGATGCTGGAGACGGTCGAACGGCTCACGCCGGATGAACGCGAACCGGCCCTGCAGCAGTACCTGCTGCTGCTCGGCGGTCTGCGGACGCTGGCCCGCGGCGAACACGAGCCGGGCCTGGTGCTGGACGCCTTCCTGTTGCGTTCCCTGGCCACCGCGGGCTGGGCACCGAGCTTCCTGGACTGCGCCCGGTGCGGCGCGGCCGGGCCGCACCGCGCGTTCTCAGTGCAGGCCGGGGGAGTGGTCTGCCCATCCTGCCGGCCGCCGGGATCGACGGCCCCGAAGCCGGCCACCCTGGTGTTGCTCGGCGCGCTGCTGAGCGGCGACTGGGCGGTGGCCGACGCCAGCGAGAGCGAACACCGGCGCGAGGGCAGCGGGCTGGTGGCCGCGTTCCTGCAGTGGCACGTGGAGCGGGGCGTGCGTTCCCTGCGGATGGTGGAGCGGGTGTGAGACAACGAATCACACGGAGCCGGGTCGTCGAGCCGCCGCCGGGCCATCCCAGCGGCATCCGTCCGCCCGATCTGCCGGTCGAGCAGCTGCCGGGGCACGTCGCCATCGTGATGGACGGCAACGGACGCTGGGCGAACTCCCGCGGACTGACCCGGACCGCCGGGCACGAGGCGGGCGAAGGCGCCCTGTTCGACGTCGTCGCGGGCGCCATCGAGATCGGGCTGCCGTACCTGTCGGTGTACGCGTTCTCCACCGAGAACTGGAAGCGTTCACCCGAGGAGGTGCGCTTCCTGATGGGCTACAACCGGCAGGTCCTGCGCCGCCGCCGGGATCAGCTGCACGCGTGGGGGGTTCGGGTCATGTGGCTCGGCCGCAAGCCCCGGCTGTGGCGGTCGGTGATCAGCGACCTGGAGACCGCCCAGGAGCTCACCCAGCACAACACGGTGATGACGCTCGGCCTGTGCATCAACTACGGCGGCCGGGCCGAGATCGCCGACGCCACCCGGCGGATCGCGCAGCTCGCCGCGGCCGGCCGGCTGGACCCGAACCGGGTGGACGAACACACCGTGGCGCGGCACCTCTACGACCCGCAGATGCCGGACGTGGATCTCTTCCTACGCTCCTCCGGCGAGCAGCGGATCTCGAACTTCCTCCTCTGGCAGTCGGCCTACGCGGAGCTGTCGTTCATCCCGACGCTCTGGCCGGACGTCGACCGCCGGCACCTCTGGGACGCGATCCTTGCCTACGCGGGCAGGCAACGGCGTTTCGGCGGCGCCATCGACGCGGCCGCGCCCTCCCTGTAGCCGCGCCCGCGTGGTACCGGTCCGGCCGACGCGGGATCAGTGCTCGTCGTAGTGGGCGCCGTGCGCGGCGTGGCGCTTCCCGTCGTGCAGATAGTCGAGATGACCGTCGTGCTCCACCGCCTCGTGGCCGCACTCCGGGCCGTGCTCGTGCGGGTGGTAGCGCTGCACCGGATGCCACCGCACCAGTCTGAACAGGAACCGCAGCAGGACCGCGACGAGCAGGGCGGCGATGCAGACCATCACCACGGTCCCCCCGGACGGACTGTTCACGTAGTAGGACAGCGCGACACCCGAGACGCCACTCACCAGTCCCACCAGCATGGCGGTGGCCATCGTGGCCCGGAATCCGCGGACCAGCTGCTGAGCCACCGCGTTCGGAATGATCATGAGGGCGCTGATCAGCAGCAGCCCGATCACCCGCATCGAGACGACGACGGTCACCGCGGTCAGGATGGCGAGGAGCAGGTTGTAACCGAGCACGTTGATGCCACTGGCCTGGGCGTACTCCTCGTCGTCACTGACCGCGAAGAGATGCGTCCCGAAGAAGGCCACCACGGCCAGGACGACCACGGACAACACGGCGAAGATCCACAGATCCGCCGGGGTGGTCGTGGTCACCGAGCCGAAGAGATAGCTGTTGAGATTCGCCGGGGTGCCCGACGCCGACATCGAGATGAGCACGACACCACCGGCGATGCCGCCGTAGAACAGCACGGCCAGGGCCATGTCTCCGCCGCCCCTGCGACGCAGCAGCTCGACCAGGACGGCCCCGGCGACGGCCGCGACCAGAGCCGTCCACACCGGGCTGGTGGAGGTGAGCACACCGGCCGCCACGCCCGCCAGCGCGACGTGACCCATCCCGTCCCCGATCAGGGCCAGCCGGCGCTGGAGCAGGAAGGTGCCCACGGTCGGCGCTGTGACGCCGACCAGGATGGCGGCCAGGAAGGCCCGCTGCATGAACTCGAGCTCAAGCATCAGGGACGCACCACCGGGCTGACGTCCAGGGGCGGCAGCATCTGCGCACCGGGAGGCTGCTCGTCCACGTGGTGCTCCCCGTGATCATGGTCGGCCAGACCGGCGCGCAGCGCGCCGTCGTAGACCAGCCGGCCTTCCCGCAGCACCAGGGCCCGGGTCAGCACGGACCGCAACGCGTCGAGCTCATGGGTGACGATCAACAAGGTGACGCCCTGCGCGGTCAGCCGTTGCAGCGTGTGGACGAGGGCACGTTGCTGGGAGCTGTCGACGCCGGCCGTCGGCTCGTCCATGATCAGCAGGTCGGGGTGGGATGCCAGCGCGCGTGCGATCAGCACCCGGCGGTGCTGACCGCCGGAGAGTTCGGTCACCGAACTGCGGGCCTGGTCGGCCAGGCCGACCAGCTCGATCGCCTCCGTCACGGCCGCGCGGTCGGCCCGGCTGGGACGCAGGAACCAGCGCCGGCTGCCCAACCGTCCGGTCAGGACGACTTCGCGGACGCTGGCCGCGATCGGCCCGCTCGGCGCGAATCGCTGCGGGACGTAGCCGACCCGCGCTCGAGTCGAGTCCGACGCGGGCTGCCCGAAGAGGCGTACCGAGCCGCGGACCTGGGCCAGCCCCAGGATGCCCTTGACCAGGGTCGACTTGCCGGAGCCGTTGGTGCCCAGCAGGGCGACCGAGGCTCCGGCGGTCACGGTCAGCGAGACGTCGCGGACGACCAGCTTGTCGTCGTAGCCGACGCTGACGCCGGACAGTTCGAGCACCGGATCGGATGTCGACCGAGGGTCGGGCTCCGTGGGGTGGCCGGAAGCTCGTGCAGAGGTCATGAACAGGATTGTCCCGTTTTCAGCGTCGCCAGGTTGGTCTTCATGACAGAGACGTAGTCGGCATCCGCGTCGTCGGACGTGAGCCCCTCGATCGGATCGAGCACCGCGGTCTTGGCGCCGGTCTCACGGGCCAACGTCTCGGCGATGGCCGGGCTGACCAGGGTCTCGGTGTAGATCGTGGTGACCTGGTGCTCGCGAACGAACGTGGCGAGCTCGGCGAGCTGCGCGGCCGAGGGCTCCTGCGACGGGTCGATACCGCTCACGCTCTCCTGGCTGAGCCCATAGCGCTCGGCCAGGTAACCGAAGGCCGCGTGGCTGGTCACCAGGTTCTTGTTCTTGCAGTTGGCCAGACCGGCCGAGTACTCCTTGTCGAGCCCTTCGAGGGAGGTCTTCAGAGTGCTCGCGTTGGCCTGGTAGGCGTCGGCGTTGTCGGGGTCGACGTCGGCCAGCTTGGCCGCGACGGCGTCGGCCACCTGCGCCAGCCGGGTCGGGTCCAGCCAGAAGTGCGGGTCGGCACCGGTGTGCTCGTGGTCGTGGCCCGCTTCGTCCTCGTGCCCGGCCTCGCTCTCGTGCCCGGCCTCGGAGCCGTGGTCGTGCTCCTCCTCGCCCTCGGCGCTGGCATGCTCCTCGAGCTTGGCCGCGGAGGCCACGTCGAGGGAGTGGTCGGCCGCGTTCTCCGCGACGGCGTCGTCGAGAGCGGGCTGGAAGTTCTTCAGATAGACGACGAGATCGGCGTCGGCGACCTGGCTGACATCCCGCGGCGCCAACTCGAGATCGTGCGGCTCCGCGCCCGGCTTGGTGACGTTGGAGACCTCGACGTGATCGCCACCGACCTGCTCGGCGACATACTGCAGCGGGTAGAACCCGGTCAGGACGCTCAGCTTCCCGCCACTGCTCGTCTCACCGCTCCCGCCCCCGCTGTCGCCGCCGCCGCAGCCAGCGAGAAGGAGCGTACCGACGGCCAGGCCGCCAATGAGTTTCGTCGAAGACCTCAGCATGAGAGTCATTCTCAGTTATTGACTGAGGACGGTCAAATCCGGGGTTGCCGCGGGACGGCGAGGCCGACGCCGCAGATCCGCACTCTGCGGTCGCGCTCGCGCGTTCGCCCGGGGTTGATGGCTGCCATGTCCGGCATGCGTATCCGGGTTCCCGCCGATGAAACCCAGAACGTGTGGTGCGGCTCACGCCTCCGGCGATGTTCGCACCAGGTCCGCGATGACCAGCGGCGGCGGCGGATCCGTCACGTCGAGCGAGGCGATGAGGCGATCGGTGGCGGCGGCGTCGAGTCGTCGGCGGAACAGGCGTCGCGCCTTGGCCTCCACCGCGTCGCGGGTGAGCGGGTCGGTCCACCCTCCTCTGGCTGCGCGGGCGCGAATGGTGGCGATGGTGCCGTCGTCGGTGTGACAGGTCAGACGCGGGGGCGCCGCCCCGCCGGACTGCTCCGGATCGACCGTCACCTCGATGGTGCGCATGAGGTCGACGACCCGGCGGTCGTGCCGGCCGGCGAGGATGTCGTCGAGGTCGACGCGGCCGAACACGGCCGCGATGGCCAGACTGTACGGCAGGCTCAGCTGCGCCTTCGTGAGGGTGTCGACGCTGCGACCGCCGCACATGTCGGCGATCAATCGGCTGGCGGCGACCTCGATGCGGACGATCCTCGTGGTGTCGCCGAGACGGGTCCGCAGGTCGAGGACGGCGTCGATGGCGGCGTGGGTGCTCCGGCAGGTGGCGTGGGGCTTGATCGACGCCAGGTCGATCTGCCAGGTCTGACCCAACCCCTCGGTCAGCGCCTCCGGCCGGGCCGGGGACGTGCCGCGATAGAGATCGAGGAAGCCTCCCCAGGGCGCTTCGAAGATGTCCCGCGGACCGGTGAACCCGCGAGCGGCCAGGAGAGCGGATTCGAGACCGCCCTGGGCGGAGCGTCCTACATGGAGCCGTTTGGACATGGCGCCATCGCGCATGAAGGCCCAACTGCCGGCGGACGAGGTGGCGGCGAGTCCGATGGCGTGGGCCATCCGCTCGGGATCCAGGCCCAGGACGACGGCCGCGGCCGCGGCGGCGGCGAACGGACCGCAGACGCCGGTGGAGTGCCATCCGCGGTTGTTCACGCTGTCGTACCCGCCCAGCGCCGTCTGCACGCGTCGTCCGAGCTCGTAGCCGACCACGATGGCGAGCACCATTCGCTGCCCGTCCACCTGGTCCGACGTCGCGGCCGCGGCGGCGAGAACCGCTGGAAGCACGACGGCGCCGGAATGGTCGCACCCGCCGGAGTCGTCCAGTTCATAGGCGTGCGCGGCGATCCCGTTGAGCAGGGCCGCCGTCGACGGCGGGCAGCGATCCGGTGTGCCCCAGACGACGGCCGACCCGGTTTCGCGCAGGGCGTGCCGGCTGGTCACGGCCTCGTCGGCGTCGGCTCCGGCCACGCCGGCCGCCAGCGTGTCGACCATATGCCGGACGGCGGTGCGCTGCGTGCGCAGTGGTACCTGAGCCGGCTCGAGGCCGGCGGCGAAGGCGGCGAAGCGCTCGGCGAGCGTGGGTTTCATGACGGGGTCCCGAACGTCAGAGCCTCGGCTCGGGCGTCCTCGAAGACGACCAGGGGATGGTCGGCCGGAAGGTGCTCGACCGGTGTGGCTGCTGCCAGCTCGCCGGCTGTGGTGATCCGGACATCGCCGCTGGCCCGGATGTGTCCGAGGAGCTGACCGAGCATGGTGGCCCTGGCCGGTGTGCCGATCAGGTCGGTGTGCAGGTCGAGAGTGAAACACAGCCCCTCGGCGCGATAGGCGTCGAACTCGACCGTCCAGTTGTCCAGCACGTCGCCGATCGGCGCGATCCGCGGACTGCCGGGCGGTACCGGTGGATCCAGGTTGAAGCGGAAGTAGGTCTCGTCGTCGAGTTCATGGTGGCGCGGGATCTCGATCAGCCCACTCGGGTGGGGGTACGCGACGTCGTCCCCCCGAAGGCCGGAGGACCACCGGAAGCCCTTGTCATACAGCGAGTCTGCCAGGTCCGGGTGCGGTTCGCCGCAGGTCCGGTAGCCGATCGGGGTGACCTCGAACCAGTCGGCCAACCGGTCGCGTCCCGCCGTCATCCAAGGCAGCTGCTCGGTCAGCGGGCGCCCGCTGAGATCCCTGAGATCCATGCCGACACAGGCGATCTCGTGCCCGTCCCGGCGTACGGCGGCGCGAATCGCCGCGGCCTGCTCCGGATAGCGGTCGAGGTTGGCCGCGGGGACGAACCAGGTCGCCGGAACGTCGTGCTCGGCGAGCACCTCCAAGACGCGGTCGAGTCCGCGGGTGGCGCCGTACCGGGCGCCGGACAGGGACTTCTCGCGGTCCGCCATGTCGGGCGCGGCCCCCAGGAGCCCGAGGTCGGCGTCGAAGCTGACCAGGATCACGCAGCTCGCGCGGGCGGTGTCGCTCATCGGTGCGACCACCACTCGGCGACGTCGCCGAGCCGGGCGAACCACACGCCGTCGGTGTGTCGCATGTGGTCGATCCAGCGTCGGAGAATCTCCGCCGGTCCGGGTCGTCCGATGAACTTGGGGTGGAAGATCGTCACCAGCGCCAGCCCCGCGGCGTGATAGGCGTCGAACTCCCGGCGCCAGGTGTCCAGAGTGGCCGGGTAGGAGGCGATGCGGGCGCCGCCGCCGGGCCAATCCGGATTGCGGGTATAGGCGAGACTGACGTAGTCGTCCAGCTCGGAGCGGGCGGGGATCTCGACCAACCGGGGCGCCTGGGGGTGACGATACGGCCGGTCGTCGCCACGTAGCGAACTCGAGTAGCGAAAACCCAACTCCACCAGCAATTCCGGTGTCCCCGGCCGCCAGTCCCCGGACGGCGTGCGGAATCCGGTGGCGACCCGGCCGAGTTCGGTGCGGAAGATCTCCTGACTCTGCTCGATCACCGCGCGCTGCTGTTCGTCGGTGAGATCCCAGTACTTCTCGTGCCGGTGGCCGTGGTGACCGACCTCGTGACCGGCGGCCACGATCCGCCGGCACTGGACGGGCCAGTGCTCGACGATCCAGGAGGGGATGAAGAAGGTGGCCGGAACACGCGCCCGATCGAGGATCCGCAGCAGTCGGTCCACCGCCCGCCACGGACCGTAGGCACCCTGGCTGAAGTAGCTGGGACGGTCCCACAGTGCCCCGCTCAGCATGGCGTCGCCGGTCGGGCCGTCGAGGTCGAAGGCCAGGCACACCGCGCTGGTCGTGTGACCGGGCCAGCGCGGTGCGGGATCGGGAGCGGCGTTCACTTCACGCTGTTGATCTCGGGAGTTCTCTTGCCGTAGTCCAAGCCCCACTTGGCCAGGATCTTGTCGTACTCGCCGCTGGCCTGCAGATCGGCGAATCCCTTCTGGACGGCGTTCGCGAGCTGAGTGTCGTCCTTCTTGATCACCGCTCCGAACGGCGTGCCGGGCAACGGATCGAGCACCGTCTTGTACTTGCCGGGGTCCTGGGTGTCCAGATAGGCGAGGTTCTCGCCTCCCTGCACGGCGAGGTCGGCCCGACCCTGCTCGATCTGCAGCCGGGCGGCCGCGCCGGAGTCGACTCCGAGCCGCTTGATCGCCGGTTGACCGGCGCCCTCGCAGACCTCCTTGCTGAGTTTCTCGATCTGCTCGTAGTAGTCGGTCTTGGAGCTGACGGCGACGGTGTGGCCACAGATGCTGGTGGGGGAGGTGTACGGCGCGGCTCGGTCACCCGTGGTGTAGAACCGGCCCTGGGAGTTGAAGTAGTCGACGAAGGTGGCCGTCTCCTGACGCTCGAGAGTGTCGGAGATCCCGGACATCACGATGTCGACCCGGCCGGTGGCGACCGAGTTGAGGAGCTGATCGAAGGGCGATTCGACGATCTGCAACTCGACTCCCCACTGGTCGGCGAGCGCGTTCATCAGGTCGACGTCGACCCCGACCGTCTCCTGGGTGTCGGGGTCCTTGAACTCCATCGGCGGGAAGTCGGGAGACGTCCCGATCCGCAGCTTCTTCGTTTGCGCGATCGCGGCCGGAAGCCCGTCCCCCGAGGCTTCCGCTTCGTTCTGTGCGGACTGGCTCATGACACATCCGGACAGGGCGAGGCTGGCGACGGCCAACGCCGCACCCACTCGCACCCGGTGAGTGAACTTGATCATCGTGGCTCCAGGGTCGAGGCCGCAGTCAGAGAATGCGGGAGAGGAAGGTCTGCGTGCGGGGATGTTGCGGATTGACCAGCACCTCGTTCGGTGGGCCGAGTTCGACGATCTGCCCGTCGGCCATGAACGCGACCCGGTCGGCCACGTCCTTGGCGAACCCGATCTCGTGGGTGACCACGATCATGGTCATCCCGGAGCGAGCCAGGTCC
>JBDIAG010000060.1:0-11760 GCA_039812305.1 Actinomycetales bacterium
ATCGGCATGCAGAAGATGAACAAGTACGGGGTGCCCTGGTTGGCCCTGGTGGTCTCCACCGGGATCGGGTTCCTGCTGTTCCTGCCCGTCCCCTCCTGGTACACCTTCGTCGGCATGGTCTCCACCGCGATGGTCCTGAACTACCTGATGGCCGGCCCGGCGATGGCCGTTTTCCGCAACCATGCCCCCGAGCTGCCCCGCCCGATCCACCTGCCCGCGGACAAGTTCTGGGGCGTCGCCGGCTTCCTCTGTTCGCTCCTGCTGGTCTACTACGCCGGCTGGATGACCATGGTCAACATCATGACCGTCGTCATCCTCGGCCTGCCGATCTACGCCTCCTACGCCTCGGTCAAGGCCGGCTGGACCAAGAACCCCGCCTCCGGGGCGCTGTCCCTGGTGTTCGCGATCGTCTGGGTCTTCGTCGGCGCCCGCTCCGGATGGCTGTTCGCCGCCAGCTACGACGTCGACCACTGGTCCATCGGCGTCTTCGCCCCCGCCTTCATCGGCCTGACCGCCGCGTTCGTCATCGCCCTGTACGCGATCTCCAACGAGGACGGCCGCAAGCACATCCGCTCCGGTCTGTGGGTGCTCATCGCCCTGGTCGGCACCACGTTCATCGCCTACTTCGGTGAATCCGGGCCGCAGCCCATCCTCAAGAGCGGTACGGACGCGATCGCCGTCATCATCCTCGGCGTCATCACCTACGTCTGGGCCGTCAAGAGCGGCTACCGCACCTGGGAGATGGACCAGGTCGTCCGCAACACCCTGAACGAACTGGAGGAGGAGAAGGCGCAGTCCGCCAAGTCCTGACTCGCCTCTGCGCAGTCTCTACCGCGAAGCCGCTCAGTCTCTGCTGGGCGGCTTCGCGGCACCGGGGCCCCGGTTGGCGGATTTCCATTGCCAGGCAACAGAAGTCCTCCGTTCGGAATCGAGCCCGTACTACCGCAGAACCACACCAGGCATCAGCAGCTCCACGCCCTCCGGCAGCCCGAGAAGGCGCGTGAGGTCGCGGAGCCCGGTTCCGGTCGTCACCGCTCGCGGATCCTCGCTGTTCTTCGCCTTCGTCAATCTCGCCAGGGCCGGAACGTTGCCGGGCGGGCGAACCGGCGCATCGGCCGGCAGTCCGGCTCGCTCCCGCGCGATCCGGAGCGCGTCCTGCAGGTCGCCGAGTTCGTCGACGAGCCCGTGGGTCAGCGCGTCCTCACCCGTCCAGACCCGTCCGCGTGCCACCGACTCGATCTCGGCCACCGACCGGCCACGTCCGTCCGCCACCTTCGCCACGAAGTCGTCGTAGATCGCGTCCAGACTCACGTCCAGGCGTTCTCGTTCGGCGTCGGAGAAGGGTCGGCGTGCCGAGTACATCCGGGCGTGAGCGCCGTATTCGACCGCGCCGGTGGTCAGTCCGGCCCGCTCCAGCAGCTCGTGGACGACGAACTTGCCGCTGAGGACGCCGATCGAGCCGGTGATGGTCGCGGGCAGGGCGAGAATGACGTCCGCGGGGCAGGAGATGTAGTAGCCGCCCGAGCCCGCGACGTCGCCCATCGAGACGATCACCGGCTTGCCCGCCTCCCGCAGCCGGACCATCTCGCGCCAGATCACGTCGGACGCGACCGCCGACCCGCCCGGCGAATCCACCTGCAGCACAACGGCTCGAGCGTGATCGTCGCGCAATGCGGCGCGCAACTGCCCGGCCAGGGTGTCGCTGCCGATCGACCGGCCGAGCGGGGTCTGCCGGCTCCGTCCGGATCCGATCGTGCCCTTCGCCGGCACCAGCGCGACGTGCCGGCGCGCGCGTGCCGGCATCGTCAGCTGCCGGCGCGGCCGCCAGTTGTCGGCGTAGAGCAGGTCGGCTTCGCCCGGCAGCCGCTGCCGGACGGCGTCGTAGACCTGGTCGCGATATCCGAGCCGATCGACCAGGCCGTCCCGCAGAGCCTCGGCCGCCGTGCGTGGACCGCTGTCCACCAGCTCCCGCACCCGGCCCTCGTCCAGGCCGCGGTCGTGCGCGATGGCGGCCACCGCGGTCGAGAAGACCGACTCGGCCAGCCGGTCCGACGACTCCCGGAAGGCCGGCGTGAAGTCGGTCCGCAGGAACCGGTCGGCCGCGTTCTTGTACTCGTACCGCTGGCCGAACTCCGGGGCGATGCCGAGCCGGTCCAGCGCGCCCCGCAGGAACGTCGTCTCCACCGCCACCCCGAGCAGGCCCAGCTCCCCGCCCGGCTGCAGCCAGATCTCCTCGAAGGCGCTCGCCAGCAGATAGGACGCCGTCCCGGCCCGCTCGACCGGGAAGGTCTCCGCCCAGGCGACGGCCGGCTTGCCGCCGCGACGGAACGCCAGCACGGCGCGCCGCAGCTCGTGCACGCTCGCCCAGGACAGCTGACCGCCGACCTTGACCACCAGCCCGCCGACCCGCGGATCCTTCCCCGCCTCGTGCAGCGCGCGCAGGGTCGGACGCAGCTGGCGCCGGTTCCGGGAGAGCACGCGATCCACCGGGTCGGTGCCCGGCTCGGCCAACGGATGCGTCAGATCGGCTTCGAGCAGGATCGGCCGCCGATGGCCGGACAGTGCGTACATGGCACCACCGTATGTCGCCCTCTCAGATCCGCCAGGGCGCACCGAGGGGCGTCGCACCCCATCTCACGGTCAGCGGCCCACGGCCGAACCCGTCCGCTCCGACATCGCCGGAGCGGACGGCAGGACCAGCCTGGGTCAGGCGAGAAGACGGCGGATCCGCGTCGCGGTGTTCCTGGCGAGGTCGGCACTCAGGCCGAGGTGGCGCGCCGGATCCAGCAGCTCCGCGATCTCCGACGGGCTCAGCGCCGACGAGACCGCCGGGTCCGCGGCCAGCACCGAGCCGAAGTCCTCGCCGGTCCTGACCGCGTGCGTGGCGGCGTGGTGCACCACACGGTGCGCCTCCTGCCGGCCGAGGGTGTCCGCCAGACGCATCATCACCGCCTCGGCGGTGATGAGCCCGCCGGTCATCCCCAGGTTCGCCCGCATCCGGTCCGGGAACAGCTCCAGACCGTCCAGCAGCCGTCCCAACCGGTCGAGGACGGCGTCGGTCAGGATGGCCGACTGCTCGACTGCCCGGTCCATCATGGCGGTGCGGGCCCCGTCGACCTCGTGGGACTGGATGGTGGCCTCCAGGGCGAGCGGCACCAGAGCCCGCACCTGGGACGCGTCGGTGACGATCGCCATCGACAACTTGGCGTTGCGCTTCTGCGGCATCGTCGAGCTGCCGACGTCGGTGTCCGGCAGGGCCTCGGCGACCTCCCCGAACTCCGTCGACATCAGCCGCACCACCTCTTCGGCGATCGACTGCGACGTGGCCGCCACCAGGCCGAGCAGGCACACCCACTCGGCCAGGTGGTCGACGTTCGTGCGCGAGGGCAGCGTCATGGGTGCCAGACCCAGGCGATCGGCGACGCCCTGCTGGATGTCGAGGCCCGGTCGGCCCAGAGCCGCGAACGTCCCGGCGGCTCCCCCGAGGAGGGCCACCAGCAGGCGTGGTTCGCAGGCCCGCAACCGCTCCCGGTGTCGCAGCAGCACGTCGGCCCAGACCGCCGCCTTGTACCCGAACGTGATCGGCACCGCGTGCTGGTTGTGGGTGCGGCCCGCCATTTGCGTCTCGGCGTGGGTCTCGGCCAGATCGGCGAGCCTGCCCAGGACGTGCTCCAGCCGGCCGATCAGCAGCCGGTGCGCCTGGGCGACCCCGACCGTGTCCCCGGATTGCTGGATGTTCTGGGTCGTCACTCCCCAGTGCACCCAGCCGCCGTCCTCGGTCCCGACCGCGTCGGACAGGGCTGCCACGAGCGGCACCATCACGTGGCCGGTGGCCGCCTCCTGCGCCAGCAGCCGGCCGTAGTCGAGGTGATCCAGCCGCGCGTTCGCCGCGATGGCGGCCGCGGCCCGGCCGGGCACGATCCCGGCGTCGGCTTCGGCCTGCGCCAGGGCGGCCTCGACGTCGAGCCATCGCTGCCGCCTGGCGCGTGGGGAGAACAGCTCCGACACCGACGGCTGGGTCGTCATACCGCCACCGCCACCGTGTCGTCGGCCCGGCGGCCTTCGAGGTAGCGGGAGATGACGAGCACGGCGAGGATGAGCACGATCTGCAGTGTGCCGTAGGCGGCGGCCGTGCCCAGCTGGGAGGAGTAGATCCGGTTGAAGATCTCCACCGACAACGGCACGAAGCGAGCGGGATAGATCACCACCGAGGCCACGTACTCCCCGACGCCGTCGACGAAGGCCAGCAGCGCTCCGGCGAGAATGCCCTTGGCGACGAGAGGCACGGTGACCGTGCGCAGAACCCGGAACGGTGCCGCGCCGAGGTTGCGCGCGGCCTCCTCCAGCGACGGGTCGATCTGATCCAGAGACGCATTGGTGGAACGGAATACCAACGGCACATAGCGCACGAAGTAGGCGACCGGCAGGATCCACAGCGTCCCGGCCAGGACCAGGCCGAGGTTGCCGACGTTCGGCGTGTTGAACGCCGTCACCATGTTGACGCCGATGACGGTGCCGGGCAGGGCCCAGGGCAACATGATGGCGATGTCCAGCAGGGTCTTCCCGCCGAGCTGCCACCTCGCGATGATCCAGGACGCGGCGGCGCCGATGAAGATCGCCGCGATCGTGGCGAGTAGGGCCATCTGCACACTCACGTTGATCGGTCGCAGGTTCGCGGGTTCGCTGAAGATGCTGACGAAGTTCGACAGCGTGTACTGATCCGGAATCACCTGTGTCGTCCAGGCGCCGTCCACCGAGAACGCGACCAGCACGATCACCAGGACCGGAGCCAGCAGCAGCAGACTCACCGCGGTGCTGCCGATCAGGGCGAGGTAGCGAACCGGTCCGCGGCTGACCGCGCGGTCGCGCTGCACGCCCTTGGAGAGACTGCGGTGGACGCGGCGTCCCTGATACCAGCGCATGCTGACGAGGAAGAGGATCGAGACCACCGACAGCACCGTCGACTGCGCCGCGGCCAGCGAGTGGTCGCCGGTCGTGCGGGTCGAGACGATCTGCATCGTCAGGGTCTGCACGTTGTACAGCTGCGGAGCGGTGAACGACGCCATCGAGATCATGAACGTCAGCAGCGCACCCGAGACCAGGGCCGGCGTCAGCATCGGCAGGATGACCGTCCCCCAGATGCGGGCCTTGCCCGCGCCGAGGTTGGCTGCCGCCGATTCCAGGGACGAGTCGAAGCCGGCGAGCCCGGCGGAGACCGACAGGTAGAAGTACGGGTACATCGTGAAGGTGTGCACCAGCAGCACGCCACCGACTCCGGTCACCGCGACCGCACTCACGGGCACCCCCAGCGCCTCGTGCAGGGCGCGGGGGATGATGCCGGTCTCGCTGTAGAGCAGCACGAAGGCGACCGCTCCGATCAACGGCGGCAACGCCATCGGCAGGATCGCGAAGATCTCCAGCGCCCGCCGGCCGGGGAACTCGAAGCGGGTGAGCAGCACCGCGAGAAGCGTCCCGACCACTCCGCACAGCACCACGGAGGCCAGCGAGATCCCGATGGACAGCGCGAGGGCGGATGCGGAGGCCCCGGAGAAGAAGGTGCCGTAGTTCGTGGCCGCCCCGTTGCCTCCCAGCGAGAACACCGCGGTCTGCACCATCGGCACGACGACGAAGAAGAGCAGGACGAGGAAGACCGGGATGGCAAGCAGGTAGACGAAGCGGTCCGTGCTGACCTTCTCGGCGAAGCTGCTGCGGGAGCCGGACCTAACCGTCTTCTCCACGGTGGCGGTGCTCACTTCGTCACCATCCAGGTGCGGCTGGTGTCCCAGGCCAGCCCGATCCGGTCGCCGGTGCCGGGTAGACCAGGCTGATCCGGCACCGTCACGGTGAGCTCCAGATCGCCCACGGTCACCTCGAACGTGACGGATGCGCCGGTGAACTCCGTCGCGCCGACCAGCCCGACCAGCGAGGCGTCCTCCAACGGACAGGCGCGCAGCAGCTCCGGTCGGACGGAGAGCATGCCCGCGTCACCGGGGCCGTAGGCGACCTCGACCGGCGCCGGACTCGAGGTCCGGCGTCCGCCGGGCAGCTCCACGACGACCTCGCCCGACCTGACCTCCCGCACGGTCACCGGGATCACGTTGCTGCGCCCGATGAAGCCGGCGACGAACTCGGTCGTCGGGCGGTGGTACACCTCGCGAGGCGTCGCCAGCTGATGGACGCGTCCGGCTTCGAGAACGGCGATGCGATCGCTCATCGCCATGGCCTCCGCCTGGTCGTGCGTGACGTAGACCGCGGTGAGGCCGGCATCCTGCTGAACCCGGCGGATCTGCAGCCGGGTCTCCTCGCGGAGCTTGGCATCGAGGTTCGACAGCGGCTCGTCCAGGAGCAGTACCGACGGCGAGATGACCACGGCGCGAGCCAGGGCGACGCGCTGCTGCTGGCCGCCCGACAACTGATCGATGCGTCGTGAGTCGTACCCGGCCAGCCCGACCTGGGCCAGGGCGTCGGTGATGCGTTGCGACTTCTCGCTCTTGGCCACCCGGCGGACATCGAGTCCGTAGGCGACGTTCTGCGCGACCGTCATGTGCGGGAACAGGGCGTAGTTCTGGAAGACCATGCCGGTGTCCCGCTTGTTCGGGGGCTGCCTCGTCACGTCCGAGTCGTCGAACAGAATGCGGCCCTTGGTCGGCTGGATGAAACCCGCGATCATCCGCAGCATCGTCGACTTGCCGCAGCCCGAAGGCCCGAGCAGGGTGAAGAACTCACCCGCCGCGATGCGGATGTCGGCCGAGACGGTCGGCGGGTTGTTGCCGTAGGACTTCTGAACCTGGTCCAAGGTGACGGAGATCATCGTGGTTCGCCCTTCTCAGCCGTGGTTCTTGATGTTCTGGACCCAGTAGCCGATCCATTCCTCGTCGTGCGCGCCGACGGCGGACCAGTCGACCGGCATCTCCTCGAGGCCGAGATCGGTGAGCCACTTCGGCGGGTCGATCTGGACGGTCGGGATCTGGAAGTTGTTCTGGGCGAGCTTCTCCTGGGTCTCCTTCGTGAGCAGGAAGGTGGCGAAAGCGTCGGCACCCTCGCTGTTGGGTGCGCCCTTGACCTTCCCGATCCCGTCGACGAGGATCGGCGATCCGGACGCCGGAATCACCGGGGTGAACGGCACGCCGGCCTTGGTCTGCAGCATGACGTCCTGCAGGTTCCAGACCGTCAACGGAGCCTCCTGCCGCTGGATGCGCAGATAGAGGTCGGTGGGACTGGCCGGGTAGTCCTTCGTGTTGGCGTCCAGCTTGCGAAGCCAGTCGTAGCCCTGGTCGGGCGACCCGGTGGTCTCGAAGGTGCGCAGGATCATCGCGCCGAAGATGCTGCGCATGGTGCCGGAGGGCGCCACGTCGCGGATCAGGATCTTGTTCTTGTAGCGCGGATCGACGAGGTCGTCCCAGTCCTTCGGGGCCTCGTCCGCCGTCATCATGTCGTGGTTGTAGGCGATCACCTGGGCGAGCTGCTGCTCGCCGACCCAGGCGTTGTCCGAGCCGCGGAAGCGTTCCGGCACCCGATCGACGATCTCGGTCGGGAAGGGTTGCAGCACACCGTCCTTGGCGCCGAGCTCGAACTGTTGGGACGTTCCGCCCCACCACACGTCGGCCTGCGGACGAGCGGCCTCGGCCCGCACCCGGTCCGCCACCTCCTGGGCGCCGAGGTTCAGCAGTTGCACCCGATACTCCGGGTGGGCGGCCTGGAAGTCCTTGACGATCCCGTCGCTGATGCCCTTGGGACGCGAGGTGTAGATGGTCACCGTGGTGCTTCCCTCCGCACCACCTTGCGACCCGGAGTCGAGTCCGCAACCCGTGAACCCGATGACGGCGACCGCGGCCAGAACCACGGCCTTGAGCCTGAACGTGCGCATCTGCTGCTCCTTTACAGCGCGAGGGCGGGCCATTGCCCGTTGGATTGTGATGGATCGATACCGCACGCCCTGACCTGGGAAGATAGTCGAGCGAGGGACCATATGATGAATCGATCCATCACGTGTCATGAAGGATGACAGGGCTCGTTCGACGGTGTCAAGAGTTCTCGTCGGGTGGCCTCGGCCCGGGCGGTCCGGCAACGGCGGCAGGGTCACCAGGCTCCGGTGTGTCGACAGTTCTCAGAGCAGCGCGGGGCAGCCGCACGACTGCCGGATCCTCAGCTCCGGTTGCAGCATCAAAGACGTGCCGTCCGCGGCGGTTGCGATGTGTTCGGAGGTGGACCCCAGAATCGCCGTCGCCTCCTCGCCCAGCTGTTCCAGGATCACTCGCGCCGATTCTCGGCCCAGCACCTCGGGTTTCGTGGCCACGCTGGTCAGGGGTGGCTCCCACAGCGCGGCGGTGCTCACGTTGTCGTACCCGATCAGCCGGATCTCCTGTTCACGCCCTCTGGAGCGCAGAGCGCGGTAGACCCCGAACGCCACACTGTCGCTGTGACAGATGATCCCTTCCGGTAGCGGGCCGCGTTCGAGAAGCCGCTCGCCGGCCCACAGACCGCCTTGCCCGGTACTGGGCGCCGGAATGTCCCGGAGGTCGTCCGTTCCGATGCGGCCGTCGTCCAGGGCTCGGCGGACCCCTTCGATGCGGTCGCGCCGGGAGAGCATGCCTTGCGGCCCGCCGATGTAGGCGAAGGAACGGCACTCGTGGCCGAGCAGGTGTGTCGCGGCCAGGCCGCCCCCCACCACGTCGTCCGGGCCGACGTAGGGTGCGGTCGCCTCCTCGACATAGCGCGTCATCAGCACATGCGGAAGCCCGGTCTCGCTCAGGCTCTCGATGAACTCCGGCGTCGTCCCGCTGGCGGGGACCATCGCCAGCGCCGCGATGCGTTGCTCGCGCAATTCCGACACGAGCGCTTCCTGACGGTCCGAGTCGTCGGCGGTCGCGACGACCATCGAGAGGAATCCGGCTTTGGTGAAGGCGGCCTCCAGGCCCACGAGCAACTCGCCGAGGAACGGACTGGCGATGTGCGTGACGACGATGCCCACCGTGCGGGTCCGTTGCGTGCGCAGCGACGCGGCTCCCCGGTTGTACACGTACCCCAGCTCGCGCATCGCCCGGTGCACCTTCTCGCGGGTGCCCGGCGAGAACCGGCCGCCCCCGGACATCACGTTCGACGCGGTCGTGCGCGAGACGCCCGCGCGAGCGGCGACATCCTTGAGCGTGACCTCCCGAGACATGGCGTGAACCTACAGCAGGCCCGGGCACGATCGTCGTGCCGAGCCCGTCTGTCAAGTTGTCCCCGGACATCTATTGTGCCCAGTGGAAAACCGACTTAGCCTGAGGGAGTTGGCAACTCGACACGCCTCCAGGTGGTGCTGTGCCGGGTGACGCTGACGCGTCATGCAACAGGAGGAGGTTCCAACGATGAGAGTCCGAATCCGACTGGATGACCAGGCTCAGTGCCTGATCGGTAGGACGGTGCGTCTGGACGGGCAGCCGATGGGCCGGGTCACCGGGCCCGAGTTGGCGTTCGACGTCAATCCCGGTTGGCATCTCTTGGAAGTACTCGACATCAGACATCAGACCCGGCCGTTGCGCTTCCTGGCCGGCACCAAGCGGGATGTCGAGGCGGAGGTTCGCCCCGCTCACCCGCAATACCTCGACTACTCCTGGTTCGAACTCGTGCCGGCCTGAGGACCAGCCGCCAGACCCTAGGTTCCCAGCTCGGCAACGATCTGCCTGATCCCGGTGAGGAGATCCGGGATCAGCGGGATGTGGTCGGTGGTGCGCGGTGTCACGGCGGTGATGTCGCGGTACACGGGCTGGGCGAGTGGGCGCGCGTTGGCGGAGAGCCGGTCGCTGAGAGCCAGTCGCGGCACGAAGGCCACGGCCACCCCGGAGTCGGTGAGCGCCTGCGCGACGTCGTAGGACTCCGTCTGGAAGGGCACGTGCGGGACGAATCCGGCGTCCGCGGCGACGTCGTCCAGTTGCCCGCGGGAGGGTCGCCCCGGCGACCCGCTCACCCACGACTCCTCGGCCAGATCGCCGATGTCCACCGGCGTCCGGGACGGGCCGGCGAGGCGGTGGTCGTCCGGTAGGACGACCACCATCGGGTCGCGCAGGATGAGTTCGATGCTGAGCCGGTCGCCCCACGTGTTCTCCGTCGCGGCCGGGGAGTAGGTGGCGGCGAAGGCGACGTCCAGGCGATCGTCGGCGACCATCTGGGCCCCGGCGTCCGACGGCAGGTCGACCACGGAGAGTTCGACATCCGGGTGGCGGTAGCGCAGGGAGGCCAGTACCGGCGGCAGCAGGGACGCCGACACCGACGGCAGCGACCCGACCCGCAGACGTTTCGCATGGGTCTGCAGGAAGGCGGCAGCTGAGTCCTCGGCCCGCACGAGCTCCTCGTACACCCGCGTCCCGTGCTCGGCCAGGCGTTCGCCGAGCGGGGTGAGCGCGGCGCCGCGAGGTCCGCGTTCGACCAGCGCGGCGCCGACGATCTTCTCCACCCGGATGAGCTGCTGGGAGACCGCGGGCGGACTGACGTCGAGGTTGAGGGCCGCGCGTGCCAGGCTCCCGGTGCGTTGGATCTCCACCAGGATCAGCAGTTGCGACGACGTCAGTCTCGCCCAGCCCAGACTGTTGTTCTCCATGGCGCCTTATGCGGGTGACTCGAGTCGGACGGTTCTCACGGGGCGGGCACGGGGTCGGTCGGGAAGGCCGGCGTCTTGCCGGGCCGGATCATCGCGTAGGCGTCCAGCAGCCGCTCGGTGTCGGCCATCTGCTCCAGCCAGATGTTGCGGACGATGTCGATGCGGTCGTCCGGCTGCTGGAGACCGGCCAGGTAGGCCTGGACCCCGGCGCCCTGCGCGCCGGCCGACTCGTGCAGCGCGATCATCCGGATCGCCAGCTTCGTCTGGGTCCCGTAGACGGGGATCTGCGGACCGCGTGGAGCGGCGAGACCGATGAAGTACAGCTTCTCCAGCCCGGCCGGGACGATGCCGCCGGCGTACCGCAGCGGAACGCCGTTGCGCCGCTGCAGCAGAGACTCGTCGATGAACGGCAGGCTGGCGTGGAAGCCGGTCGCGTACAGGATCGTGTCGTAGTCGGCCTGCGAGCCGTCGGTGAACGTCACGGTCTTGCCGTCGAACCGGCTGATGCCGGGCCGGACCTTGATACGGCCGTGCTGGATCCAGTACAGCAGCAGGTCGTTGACCACGGTCGCGCCGCCGGCCAGGGTGTCGTGCGCCGGCTTCGGCATGCCCGGGTAGTTGAACCACTCGCCGATCGAGACCCGCGCCAGCAGCCGGGCGATCAGGTCCTGGTCGGAGGGGCTGAACTCGGAGAGGAAGCTGACCTGCTGGCGGGGGACGCCGAAGAACGCCTTGGGCTGGAAGTAGACGCCCTCGCGCACGACGATGTCGACGTCGATCCGGTGCTGCGCGGTGTCGACCGCCAGGTCGCAGCCGGAGTTGCCGGCGCCGACCACCAGCACCCGGTCGCCCTCGATCTCGCTGGTGTTCCGATACGACCCGGAGTGGATCTGCTTGCCGGTGAACTCGCCCGGGAAGGTCGGCACCTTCTGATCCCAGAGGTGACCGTTGGCGACCAGGACGCCCTCGTAGTCGTACTGTTCGCCGCTTGCGAGCGTGACCGTCCAGCCGGCCGAGCCGACCGGGCCGTCGGTGGCGATCGGCGTGACCGAGGCGACCGCGGTGTTGAACCGGATGATGTCGTAGTGACCGTGATGCCGGGCGTAGGACTCCATATACGCGCGCACCTGGTCGCGGCGTGGGAAGTGCGGGTAGTCCTTGGGCATCGGGAAGTCGTCGAA
>JBDIAG010000061.1:0-11760 GCA_039812305.1 Actinomycetales bacterium
ATACTCGGCCGTCTCGACGTCGGCGTCGCCGCGGATGCGGAACGGCGCCGCGAGGTTGACGATGAGCAGCGCCGTCGGTGCCGGCGGCAACATCAGCCGGGCGTAGGGCGGCGTCCCCGACAGGTAGTAGAGGTCGTCGATCAGCCCGTCCAGCGGCGGTCGCGGCACTCTGGACACGTACTCCACGCGTCCAGTGTCGCCGCAAGCGGTGGCCAGGCGAGACTGAGGGCATGTCCACGAATCTGGTGCAGAGTCTGCGCGACGGAGACGGCGATCTCCTGCTGTTCGGGATCACGCCACCCAAGGCGGCGGCCGATCCGGCCAGCCTCGATCGGATCACGAGGACGACGCTGGCTCGTCTCCGGGTGGTCGATCCCGACGGGCTGGCCCTCTATGACATCGCCGAGGAACAGGATCGCACCTCGCACGATCGTCCCTTCCCGTTCCTGCCGACGCTCGACCCCGCCGACTACCTCGCTCATCACCTGCGGGACTGGGCCAAGGCGACGGTGGTCTATCGAGCGGTCGGCAAGTACACCGAAGCCGAGCTGAGCGCCTGGATGGCGGCGCAATCCACCGACCACGTCGTCTCGGTGCTCGTCGGTGCATCCTCGAGCCGGAACGTCGGTGCCACATCGTTGAAGCGCGCCTACGCACTGCGCCAAGAGGTTCGCCCGGATCTCCTCGCCGGAGCGGTGGTGATCCCCGAGCGGCACACCAGACGGGGGGACGAACACGAGCGCATGCTCGACAAGCAAGCAGCGGGCGTCTCCTTCTTCATCAGTCAGATCCTCTACGACGTGAATGCGGCGAAGAACCTCGTTGCCGACTACTGCGATGCATGCGAAGTGCGCGCGGTGGTTCCCAAGCCCATCGTGTTCACCCACTCGGTCTGCGGATCGCCGAAGACCTTGGACTTCCTCGCCTGGCTGGGAGTCGAGGTCCCGCACTGGATGCAGCGCGACCTCCGGCGAGCCCAGAGCACGCTCGACGCCTCGCGGGAGCAAGCACTCGCTATCGCGTTCGACATGGTGAGCTACTGCCGCCGGCTCGGCGTGCCAGTCGGTCTCAACGTCGAGAGCGTCTCCAGCCGACGGGTCGAGATCGAAGCAGCCGTCCAGCTGGCGGCCGACCTTCGATCACTGTTATAGGTCCGGCGGACGAGTATGCGAACGAGCTACGGGCCAGGTGTCCGCGCGTTGACCGGTTATCGGCCGAGCAGCCAGCGGTAGCCGGCTGTTCGACACCTACCTGGTCAACGCGCGCACAGGTGGCCGAACGGCACCGGACCTGGGGGGTGGTCCGGTCGAAACCGACGCGGACGGCGGCGCAGACCACCGGATCGATTCAGTAGCATCTCCGGCATGAAGACGGACGAGAAGACCCTGAAACGGGTCTACCGGATGCCGTTCTCTGCGGTGTATCCCCACTACGTCACCAAGGTGGAGCGCAAGGGCCGCACGAAAGCCGAGCTGCACGAGGTCATCACGTGGCTTACCGGCTTCGACGACGCCGAGGTCGAGCGTCATCTGGGGGAGGGGACCTCGTTCGAGGATTTCTTTGCCGCCGCCCGCCTCAACGCCAATGCCACACTCATCACCGGTGTCGTGCGGCGTGCGCGTCGAAGAGATCGAAGACCCGGTGATGCGGCAGGTCCGCTATCTCGACAAGCTGGTCGATGAGCTGGCCCGAGGCAAGGCCCTCGAGGCGATCCTCCGGTCCTGATCATCGCGAGGGTGTGGCCTCTTACCGAGCGGAGGTCGTGGGCCGGGACGGAGCCACCCAGGCCGGATGCTCATCGCCGGATCAGACGCCCAGACGCCGATCATTCGTCGAGGTGACGCGATTAGACGCACGCACCCAGGCGACGACGAAGGCGATCGTGAAGGCCAGGTGGACGACGAGAAAGATCGCGGCGAGATCGCGTGCACTGCCGGAGATGACCCCCACCACGTCATTGCCGGCGACGACACCGAACCCGACGAGATTGGCCAGGATCACCGTGTTCCTCATGGCCGAAGGCTCGGTTGTCCGGGACGTCCAGTTCAACACGGCGATGCCCAGCATCGGGCCGCCCAGGAGCCGCAGCAGGGCGAGGAGTTCCGAAGGCAGATCCGCGGGCACGGCACCGACCCCGAACTGCGCCGGAACGACCAGCAGGGCAAGGCCGATCGCCGCGAGGTAGACCGCCGCGATGATGAGCAATGGCTTGGTCATGAGTTCATCCTCCCGGCGCCGCCCACCGAGATCACCCGATCGCCCATGGCATGGCAGAAATCCTGGGATACCTGTCTGGCCGGCACCGACTCAGGCTTCTAGCCTGGTTCGATGGCACTTCGTCAGGTCGTCGTGATCGGTTACGAGGGTGCCGAACTCGTGGACATCGCATGCGTGACGACGGCTTTCAGTCTCGCCAACAGACTCGGCGCCAGCCCACCGTACGAGGTCTCGCTGGCCACCGTCGCAGGCACGGACATCCGCTGTGAGACCGGCCTGACCCTGCGTGCCGGTGTGCCGGTCGAAGCGGTCCGGGAGATCGACACTCTCGTCGTCTCCGGTGGCGACGGGCATCGCCGCGCGGCGACCAGCCGTGAGCTGGTCCGCCAGATCCAACGACTCGCCGGACGGGCGCGCCGGGTCGCGTCCGTTTGCACCGGAGCCACTCTGCTCGCCGAGGCCGGACTGCTCGACGGGCGACGGGCGACGACCCACTGGCTGTATGCCGCGGAGCTGGCGGCCGACTACCCGGCCGTGCTGGTCGACGCGTCCCCGATCTTCATCCGGGACGGACGCGTGGCCACCTCCGGTGGCGTCACCGCGTCGCTCGATCTCACGTTGGCCTTCATCGAAGAGGATCACGGAGCAGAGCTCGCGAGGTACGTGGCCATGGGCATGGTCACGTATCTGCAGCGTCCCGGCAACCAGGCGCAGATGAGCATCTTCACGACGGCGCCGAACCCCGACAACCTCGTCGTCCGGCGGGCGCTGAACCGCATCCTCACCCACCCGGACGCCGACCTGACCACCGTCTCCCTGGCCGCACACGCACGCGTCAGCGAGCGACATCTCACCAGGCTGTTCCACGAGCACCTGGGCGAGCCCCCCGGCGCGACCGTCCGGCGAATCCGCCTGGAGATCGGCGCACGTCTCGTCGCGACGACCGAGCTGCCGCTGTCGAAGGTTGCCCATCAGTGTGGCTTCGGGTCGGCCGAGAGCTTCCGGCAGGCATTCGTGACGAAGTACGGCGTCAGCCCCCGAGTCTTCCGGACGATGCAGACTCGCGCGAGTATCCCGGTGCCGCAGCCTCCGGCGTGACAGCTGTCGCGCGAACGTGCGCGACCCGCCACCCGCTCGGGCGTGTCGCACGTTCCCGACCGCATTCTGGCAACAGGCGCCGCGGCGTCCCGCTCTCATCGGACGGCTTCGTGGTCGTGGTTCGTCCGTCTCATGGCGAACAGCGCCCAGACGATCAGGCCCGACGCGAGGCTCCAGAAGCTGGGGCCGATGCCGAGGAGGGAGACCGGGCTCGCCGCGGTGAGGAAGGTGAGTACGACCGCGACCTGCTGAGTGCGTTCCGCCACCGCTGCGGACAGGGCGGAGGCGAGGGTTCCGAGCAACGCCAGTCCGGCGACGGCCTCGATCAGGCCGGTCGGTGCGGTGGCCGCGAGCGTCACGAGCAGCGGCGTCAGGGCGCCGAGAGCGAGGTAGGCCCAGCCGGCGGCGTGCGCGGCGATCCAGCGGCGTCGGTGGTCGGGGTGTGCTTCGGCGGATGCGGGCAGTGCGGCGGTGATCGCGGCCAGGTTGACGGCGTGCCCGCCTGCCGCTGACCCCAGCATCGTCCCGGCCCCGGTGAGGAACAGCGACTCGCGCCACGGCACGGTGTAACCGTGGGACGCCATGATCGCCACGCCCGGCACGTTCTGGGAGGCCATCGTGACGATGTAGAGGGGGAGTGCGATGCCGACGATCGCGGCGGCGGTGAACGAGGGCATCGTGAACGTCGGCAGCGCAGACGGGACGACGATCGTCTGCTCACGTGAGAGCAGATCGATCACGGCAAGCCCGAGAGCCAACGCGAACGCCACCGGGGCCGCCCAACGAGACGCGAACCGTGCCAGCACTACCCAGGTGAGCAGCACCGGACCCACCGTCAGCGGTGCCTGCGTGAAGGCGGTCACCGGTTGCAGGCACAGGCTCAGCAGGACACCGGCGAGCATCGCCTGTGCCAGTGGTGCGGGGATCGCCGCGATGAGGCGGCCCAGACCCGGCAGTGCCGCGGTGAGCACGATCATCGCTCCCGTGACGACGAAGGCGCCCACTGCCGCGGGCCAGCCGCCGTCCACCGCTCCGGCGGAGACGAGAATCGCCGCGCCGGGTGTCGACCACGCCAGCATCAACGGCGTGCGGTGCCGCAGCGTCAGCCAGATCGTTCCCGTTCCCATCAGCGCGCACAGGGCGATCAACCCGGTTGTCGCCTGGGTGGTCGTCGCGCCCACCGCCGCCAGCGCGGCGAGCACCACCGCGAAGGAACTGGTGAAGCCCACCAGTGCAGTGGTCACCCCCACCGATATCGGCCGCCACAGCCATGGTTCCATAAACAGAACCCTAGAGGGCGACGGGTTCGTTCTGCAAACAGAACCATCGGGGTAGGCTGAAAGGTCATGGGAAGCGAGGAGCTTTCGTCCCTGATCGGCGAACGTGTGCGCACGGCGCGCGCGGTCCGCGGGCTGTCGCTCGCCGCTCTGGCCCGTCAGGCCGGGGTTGGCAAGGGCTCGCTGTCGGAGATCGAGAACGGCACCCGGAATCCCAATCTGTCGACTCTCTACGCACTCGGCGGTGCCCTCGGGGTGCCGCTGTCGTGGCTGCTCGCCGAACGGGCCGGTGCCGAAGTCCACTCGCCCGGAATCACCGCGCGGCTGCTGGACTCGACGACCCGTGACGGTGTGACGATCGAGGTCTACCTGCTGCGACTCGACCCCGGCTCGCCGTATGTCTCCGAAGCGCACGGGCCGAACGTCACCGAGCACCTTGTTCTCACCCGTGGTAGCGCGCGCGTCGGCAATCAGGGCAACGAGGTCGCCCTGGTGGCCGGGGACGCGACGGCCTGGACTGCAGACCACGAGCACAGTTATCAAGCCTTGGGCGACGACGTGGCCGAGGGTGTGCTCGTCATGCGCTGGCAGGCGTGAGTCACCGGAGCTGCGCGCCTTCGCCCCGATCCTTCGCCTGCGGCGCACCGTGCTGGAGAGGTTGACAGGTTCCGTCTGATCGGCGATGCTCAACCTATCGGTATAGAACTAGTTGGTATAATACTGGCCGGAAGGAGGGGCATCATGCGGCAGGCTGACGAGCTGAGCCGCACGTTCGCGGCGCTCGCGGACCCGACCCGTCGGGCACTGCTCGCCCGGCTCGCCGAGGGGTCGGCGTCAGTGGGCGAGCTGGCGGCGCCGTTCGACATGACATTCGCCGCGGTGTCGAAGCATCTGCGCGTGCTGGAGGGCGCCGGACTCGTCACCCGCGGGCGCAATGCGCAATACCGTCCGGTGGCCCTGGAAGCGCGTCCCCTCCGCGCGGCCGCTGCCTGGATCGGCGACTATCAGCGGTTCTGGTCCGACAGCTTCGACGCCCTGGACGACCACCTGACCACGAAGGAACAGCCATGACTGGAATCACTACCGACGGCATCGAGATCACTCGAGACTTCGCCGCGCCTCCCGCGGCGGTGTTCGCCGCCTGGACGACCCCGCAGCACTTCGCACGGTGGTTCGGCGGAGCGGCTGTCCAGGTGCCGCTGGACAGCCTCGACTTCATCGCCGAGCCCGGCCGCGCCTGGACTGCGCAGATGGTCCTGCCGAATGGCACCACGATCGACTGGACCGGCGACTTCATCGAGGTCGTCCCGGATGAGCGTCTCGTGCTCACCATGACCGATCGGCCCACCGAGCCGGTCCGGGCGCGGATCGTCGTCGAGCTGGCTCCCGTCGCCGGCGGCACCCGCATGCGATTCACCCAGGAGACACCCGGATTCTCACCCGAGCAGCAGGAAGGCGTCCTCGCCGGCTGGCAGTCGTTCATCGACGAACTCGAGCGAATCGCGACGGCGTAGGCCACCGGGGAATGCGCTGACCGACAGGAGGCAGTCGGAGCGGCCTCGGAGGGCGGCGTGCCGATGAGCACACTCCGCGAAAGACGTGGTCATCGTGTCTTCCCTGTCGATCGCGCGTCGCTTTCCGCTTCGGAGTTGGCCTGCGCCGTAGCGAGAGTGGCTCGGTAGTGGTCGATCAACTCCTGGCATCCGTAGGCCCAGGCGCGTTGTCCGACGACCCGTTCATGGTCGACGCCGTCCTCCTCGGCGCCGAGGCGACCCAGGCACACCTGCCATCCGGCCGCATTCATGCTCACGTGAGAATGATCGCTGAGTGTCTGCCGCAGTTCGAGAATGGAACCGGCGGCACCGTGGGTGATGGTCCAGGCGACGACGTCCGCTCCCCATCGATGTACGAGCTTCCGCGGAGCGTCAGCGATGAGGACTTCGGCATCGAGAGGAGCGTCGCCGGGATTCTCGCGGCAAGTGGCAGGTCCCGGCGTGTCGAGCCGACGGCTGGCGACGATCGGTGACCAGCGTGCCAGGAGCTCGGGTTCGGTGATCATCCGCCACAGCTTCTCGGGAGGATGCGGAAAGGCCCGGCGCATGACCAGCGTCCAGTCGGCATCGTCGTGCTGCAGCAGGACTTCGATCGGGGCATGGATCTGTTGGGCGATGGCCTCGTCGCGGGGTTCGTCGGTCATGACTGCTCGTCCTCGAAGAGGTCGTCGGGTTGGAGCCGGTTGTCCAGGAGAAGGTCCATGACTCCAAGCTAGCATGCCTTGCGATTCATATGAATAGCAGGCAATATTTAGGCATGGACGGTTTCGCGGTGATCGCTGAGCCCACTCGACGCGCGATCGTGGATCGTCTGCGGCTCGGCGAGAGTGATGTGGGCGGGCTGGTGGACGAACTGCGGGTGTCGCAGTCGCTGGTGTCCAAGCACCTGCGGGTGCTGCGGCAGGCCGGCGTGGTGGAGTCACAGATCGCTGGCAAGCGCCGGATCTATCGGCTGACGGACCGGCCGCTGCCGGACGTGGTTGCCTGGGTGGAGCCCTACATCGAGCGCTGGAGAACGAGCTTCGACCGGCTTGCGGACGCTTTGGACGAGGAGCACTAGCGTTCACACCATGCGAATCGTCTCGTTGAACACCTGGGGCGGAGCTCGTTACGACCAGTTGACGCAGTGGCTGCCGACCTGCGGCGCGGGTGTCCTGTGCCTGCAGGAGGTCACCTGAAGTGAATCCTCACCGGAGGGGCGAGGTCCAGTCTTGAACCTGACGTAGCGTCAGGTGTGATGCTGGCTCCATGGCCGACAATCACGATCGCACGTGGCGCATCGGCGAGCTGGCGGAGGCCGTCGGTCTCACCGTGCGCGCGCTGCACCACCATGACCAGATCGGTCTGTTGCGCCCGTCGCTGCGCACCAGCGGTGGCCATCGCCTCTATGGCGAGGCGGACGTGGCTCGCCTCTACGAGATCGTCGCGCTGCGCGGTCTGGGCCTCCAGCTCGAGCAGATCCGCGAGCTGCTGACCTCGGGGGTGGACCCGCGGGTGCTGCTCGACGAACAGCTCCGAGTGCTCAATGTGCAGCTGAAGGCCACCGCTCGACTTCGCGACAGACTGTCCGCGATGCGGGCCGCGCTCGATGGCACGCAGCGCCCGACCACGGACGATCTGCTGGCGCTGACGCAGCAGACGGTCGCCGTCGAGTCGTTGGTTGCGGAGTACCTGAGCCTCGACCAACGGGCGCATCTCGCGCGTAGGCAGTCCGCGCTGGGCGAGACGGTCGCCGCGCACCTGGCCGGACGCCTGGCCAGCCTCTACCAGGACGCCCTGACCGAATACGACGCCGGGACAGAGGCTCACGACCCGAAGGTGCGGGCGATCGTCGCCGAGATCGACGAGACGAGTGCGGCACTGTCCGCCGGAGACGAGCAGGTCACCGGCAGTGTGCGGCTGTGGGCCGAGCACGGCGAGGAGGTGTATCCCGGCGCGGGCATTCCCTGGGCCGGACTGGTCGACTACCTCGACCTGGCCCGCGAGCCGGCAAGGGTAGAGGCGGATGGTGCGCAGTGACGACGAAGAGTCCGACGAAACCCCGGAACGCCATCTGGACGATGATCCTCGCCGACCTGGCACTGCCGATCGCCGCCCTCCGCACGCGACATCTGGACGTGGTCGCCGCGCTGGTCGACCGGCAGCTCAGCGCTCCTGGCCCGTGTGACGCGGGGCCTCTGACGTGGGCTTGTCATGGGATGAGTCGTGGTGCGCGGGTGGTGTATTGGCGGCCGGAGGGCATGGTCCAGCGCATGGCGGGGGCGATCGTGGTGTCGCCGGTTTCGGGGTCGGGTACGGGGGTCACGGTGATTCCGCGGGTTTCTTTGAGGTAGTTGGCGGCGGCGGATAGTCCGGTGCCGTTGGCTGCTGTCGTGGGTCCGTGGTTGCGGTGTGGGTTGGCGTGGTCGAGGTGGCGGATGGGTGCTGCGGAGAAGGGTGCTCGGCAGGTCTGGTCGCGGGTGTGGATGAAGGCGCGCAGGAGGCCATCGAAGGTGCGCCGTCGGGAGTCCATGGCGACCAGTTGTTTGCTGGTCGGATGCAGGTAGAGGCGGCGCAGGGCGACGAGGGTGTCGGGGTCGGTGACCAATCTGCGGGCGATGTCGGGTGGGATGGGTTGGCCGTTGAGCCGGGCGGGTGTGGCCGCGGCTGGGCTGGTGTCGTCGAAGGCGGCGAACAGGGCGTGGTCGGTGATGATCAGTTGGAGTTCGATCGCTGGGCGCTGGGTTGGTGGCCAGAACGCGTGGCAGGCGGGGCAGACACCGGCCGCGGCTGGTCTGGTGACGGTGTCACCGGGCGGGCTGGCAGCCTCGGCCGCGGTTTCGCTGTCCACGTCATCGGTGTCGTGGGCGCCGTCGACGTCGCTGTCGGGCTGCCGGTCGGTCGCCGCAGCGGAGGCCGCAGCGGTGGCCTCGCTGATGGGACCGGAATCGGGTACCGGGTCGCCTCCGCGTGCTGGTGCGGGCTCACCGCCGGGGCTGGGATGGCGTGCGGTGCGGGCGCCGTCGGTCGTCTCATCATTCGGCGCCGGCTCGGGCGGTGGTGCTGGCTGTGGCGCCGGGTCGTCGTGGTGGGCGGTGGCGCGGGCACTGTCGACTGTCTCGTCACCCGGCGCGGGCTCAGACACCGGCTCAGAGGTCGACTCGGGCGGTGGTGCTGGCTGTGGCGGCGGGTCGTCGTGGTGGGCGGTGGCGCGGGTGCCGGTGGTGGCTTCGACCAGGGTGTCGGCGCGGACCTGCTGGCGGGAGCGTTGGTCCAGTCCGTCGCCGCGGGCTTGGTCGGCCACCCGGTCCAGTGCGGCGGTGACCGCCGCGGCATCGGGGATCGGCAGGGCGGCGGTGACCCGGGCCAGGCCGTCCCGGCCCAGCCGGGTCGTCACCCGACGCTCGCAAACCGCCGCGACCTGCCGGGCCAGGGCGCCCTCGGGATCACGGGCCAGGGCCGCGGCCTGGGCCTGGTTGGCCAGCCGGGACACCGACAGTGGCTGCGGGTACAGCCCGGCCAGGTCCGCATCCACGCCCGCCCGGTCCTCGCAACTGAGGTCCTTGACGTGGCCGTACACCTCCCGCACAGCCTGGTCGCATATGTCGCCACGGGCCAACGCGGCCAGCGTGTGCGGCAGGTCCGCGAGCACCACCCGATCCCGGACGCGGCGGTGCTGCCCGGCCGAGTAGGACACCATCGCCGCGAACGCCAACTCACCGGTGGCCGACTTCGACGCGCTCGCCCACGATTCGGGCACCTGGGACCGGCCGTGCACGGCAGCGGCCGCGTCCTCAGCGGCGACGGCCGCCCGCCACTGGTGATGACGGACCTCCACATACCGCTGCCCAAGCACGGTCTTGGCCGCCTCACACGCCCGCTGCACCCGCTCCAGAACCTCCACCGCATCCAGCAAAGCACGCCCCTGACCACGGGCCTGAGTCTCGGCGCTGTCGGCCAGGGCCAGGGCCGCATCCAGCGTCGCACCCACCTGCGGGTCGCTGGCCAGCTCGCCGGCCAACCTGTCGGCACGGTCCTGCTCACTACGGGACAGCGAGGACCGCGGCCCCGACGGACACCGGTGCTCCCGACGCCAGCGCGCAGCCTCGACCTGCACCTGGGCCGCCGCCGCCATCGCCGCCGACACCCCGGTCGCCACCGGATCCACCACCCCAGCCTCATCGGCCGAGGGCTCGACGGCGGGCCGGTCACCGACCGACGAGCCGGCAGCCGGTGCAGTGTCACACCTGGATGCCAGGCTCATCACCACAGCGCGGCACTGCGACACCAGCCCGACCACGCGGCGGGGATTGCACCGCACCACCGCCGCGATCCATGCCGGATCCGGTACCGGCAACAGCGCGGGACCAGCGCCACCGGCGACCGGGATCGTGGCTCCGGCGTCCCCGCCGATGCCTGCGTCATGATGCGTCTCCACTCGAACAGTATAGAACGCTGGGTCTTATTAGGCAAACATACGTTCGTCTATCTGCTAGCTATGAGTGGCTTGAGCGCTTATTCGCATACGGCTGTGCCCTCTGCCCGGATTGTGTCCTGCCCTGCGCGTGAAATACGCCCCTCCTGGCAGGACACAACACGTCTGGCAGATGCCTCCGATGAGCTGCTCACCAAAGGCCTGAACGTCATCGCTGAAGGACTGGCCGCCAGCCTCGCCTGATCGGCGGTGATTCGGCGTCGGGCGCCGGGCATCCGCTGCGTACGCGAACGCAAACCTCCACCACACTCCGCAGTCAACGACTCAGCGTTCCGTGGCGAGGTGGATGCCGAGGTCGGTGCGTCCGGGGTGAAGGTCGGCGCGCAGGGCGCGGGTTCCCTGGTAGTCGCCGTCGCGTAGACGACGGAAACGTCGAGTCGGTTCGGTGTCGAGGGTGCGTAGTCTCGCGCGCAGGCGTTCGGTCTCGCGGTCTGCCGCCGCCGGGTCCAGACTGTCGGCATCGTGCACGACATGGAGGTCGAGAGCGTCGATGCCGACGTACCACAGGGTGCCGTGGGTCAGCGGGAACAGCAGGGATTCGAGGTCACCGCTGATCCCGCGGGGCCCGATGGACTGCGCATCCTCGCCGGCGGTGACGACGATGAGAGCCCTGCGTCCGGTGAGGCCGCCGTCCCCATAGCGTCTGGGCACGCCGAGATCGGGGTCGAGGTCACCGAAGGCGAACCCGGCCAGCAGGACGCGGTCGAACCATCCCTTGAGAATCGCCGGCAGCCCGTACCACCACAGCGGGAACTGCACCACGAGCAGTTCTGCGGCAGCCAGTTTCGACTGTTCTTCGCGCACGTCGGCGGGGAGCTGGCCTCGACGGTAGGCCTCACCCGCCTGCTCGGCGAGGTTTCCGGGCGTTCCGGCCAGGTCGCCGAGGTCGCGCTCGCTGAGGACGGGGTCGAACCCTTGGGCGTAGAGGTCGGACGTCATGACGGAGTACCGGGCAGACAGCGCGTCAACGCCCTCACGGAAGAGGCGGTCGTTCAGGGATCCCCGGCGAGGGTGGGCGTACAGCCAGAGGGCGCTGCCCGTCGTCGTCGGGTGCGCGATCGTCATTGCGACTCGACCTTCCCGTCCGTCCCCGCGGGGAGAGCCGCGGGTGCGTCCATGGCGATCGCGACGATGACGGTGG
>JBDIAG010000062.1:0-11684 GCA_039812305.1 Actinomycetales bacterium
ATCGTCCACGCCTGCGGGTCGGAGCGCTGCAGAAGCCTCACCTGGTCCCGGGTGAGCCAGGGAGCGCACCGGCGCAGATAGGCGGGCACGGACCACAGATCCCCGACGATGTCGGTGGCCTCGAGCGCAGGCCAGGCCCGGTTGACCGCGGCTTGCAGTTCCCTGTTCCGCGCCAAGGACTTTCGGAGAAGCTCCGCAGATGCGTCGCCCTTGTGCTTGTCGAGCAGGATGGCGACGAGCTCCTCCCAGATCCGGTCTCGCGCCTCGTTGTGCGGGGTGCCCGGATCCGGTGCCCCGAACGCCTCGGCCCAGTCGTCGGGCGTCAGCACGATGTCCGACCAGGGGGTGGTGACCGTGGTCGGCGTCGAGGGAGGCTCCTCGTAGAACCTGACCGCGGCGCCGATCGCGTCGACCAGGCCGGCGGAGGACTTCAGCCGCGCGACCTCGGGGTCGGTCTCGGCTGCCGCCGAGGCGCCTTGCGGCACGAGGTCCCGCAGCGTGCAGGTCTGCACCCCTTCCTCGCCGAGGCTGGGCAGCACGTCGGCGACGTAGGCCAGGTAGGGCTGGTGCGGGCCGACGAACAGCACGCCGCCGCGGCGGTGGCCCAGGCGGGGGTCGGAGTACAGCAGGTAGGCCGTCCGGTGCAGAGCCACCACGGTCTTGCCCGTACCCGGGCCGCCGTCGACGACGAGCGCCCCGCGCGACCCGGCGCGGATGATGGCGTCCTGATCGGCCTGGATGGTGCCGAGCACGTCCCGCATCCGGGCCGATCGGCTCCCGCCGAGGCTCGCGATGAAGGCCGACTGGTCGTCCAGCGCCGCGTGTCCCTCGAGCCCGTCCGGGGTGAACACCTCGTCCCAGTAGTCGGTGATGCGCCCGCCGGACCACCGATAGCGCCGCCGGCTCGCCAGGCCCATCGGGTTGGCGTGGGTCGCCGCGAAGAACGGCTCGGCGGCGGGGGAGCGCCAGTCGACGAGTAGTCGCCGGCCGGCGCTGTCGGTCAGCCCGAGACGCCCGACGTACACCGGGTCCGCCTCCTCGCCGACCATCCGCCCCAGACACAGATCCAGGCCGTAGCGGCGCAACGTGCGTAGGCGGGCGGTCAGGCGATGGATCTCCTGGTCCCGGTCCAGGGCCTGCTGCCCGGAGCCGCCAGGGGCTTTGCGTTCGGTATCCAGCCGCTGCGACAGATCCGCGATCGATTCGTCGAGACTGCGGGCGATGGCCGCGAACTGTTCCTCGTCGCGAGCCGTCAACGTCGGCTCGGCCTTCGCCGAGAGATTTCCCGGGAGGTCAAACACGCTGGTAGCCAGTGAGTTCACGCAATCAGCTCCGATCTGGAAAAGCGGTTCGGAGTGCGATTGTGCGCCTTCACCGGGGCCTTGCCGCAAGGCCCCACCTGCGGTATACATTGAAAGTGGCAGGGGAGCGAGAGCTCCCCTTTTTCCATGGGTTCTCCGTCCCGGGATCGTCTTTCCGGACGCCGTCGTGAGCTCCCGAGTGCGGCGGCCGCCGATGTCCTGGTTGCGCCCGACTCATCGCCCGACTCGCCGCCCGAGACGGCGACAGTTCAGCGAGCCGGCCTGCGGCATAGCCGGTACGGTGGGGCGCAAACCCCCCAACGACGGAAGGCGTTGGTCTCGGTGGACACCTTGCTGATGGTTGGTTGCGGATGGATGGGTCGGCCGTATCTGCGCCGCGCTCACGACCGGGGGCTGGCGGTGGCGGTGCTGGATAGCCCGGTCGCCTTCACCTGGCCCCAGACGCAGGAGGCGCTCGGCCCGCATGACCGCACCTATCCGGTCTCGGGCACCGACGATGCCGGCTGGCTCGGTGCCGCCGGCCAGGCGCTGCGAGACGGGCCGGTCGTCGGGGTCCTGGGCTTCTCCGAACCCCACATCGTGGCCGCCGCTTTGCTGGCCGACGAGCTGGGGCTGCCGGGGCCGGGGGTCCGTGCCGCCGTCACCTCGCGCAACAAGCTCATGCAGCGGGAATGCTTCGGGCTGACCGGCCTGCCCCAACCCGAGTTCCTGCTCGCCCGCAGCGCCGAGGATGCGGTGGGCATGCTGACGCGACATCCGACGGTGGTGCTCAAACCGTTGTCGAGCATGGGCAGCATCGGCGTCGAGATCGCCACCACCGAGGAACAGATCCGGTCGTGGGTGGGCGAGCATACCGACCAGGCGTTCCTCGTCGAGGAGTTCATGGACGGTCGCGAGTACAGCGTGGAAGCCCTGCTGGTCTCGGGCGAGGTCGCGTACGAGAACATCACGGCCAAGACCACGACGACGGCGCCCTACCGGGTCGAGCTGGCCCACGACGTGCCCGCGCAACTCGAACCGGCGGTCGCCGATCGAATGCGGGCCACGCTGCGTGAGGTGGTCAGGTCCATGGGGATGGGTACCGGCCTCGTGCACCTGGAGTTGATCGATCGCGGCGGTGTGCCGCATATCGTCGAGATCGCCACGCGCACGCCCGGCGACTACCTGCTCGACGTCATCGAGGCCGGTACCGATGTGGATCTCTACGACGCCCTCATCGCCGTTCTCACCGGCCGGGATCCGCACCTGCCCTCGGCCACCTCCCAGGAGGCACCGCGCTTGGCCTCCGTCTGGTTCCCCACCGCGCCTCCCGGAGAACTGAAGGCGGTGCACGGTGTGGACGAGGTCTCCGCCCTCGACGGCGTCGTGAAGATCGAGATCGATGTCGAACCCGGTCACCGGATAGGCGAGTTCCGTTCCTCGATGGATCGGCTCGGCATGGTGGTCTACCAGGCGCCGGACGCGGAGCAGCTGGCGGACCGGCTGTCCCGCATCCAGTCGATCCTGCGTTTCGACCTCGATTCATGAGCGGGGAGGCCGACTCGGATTCCGGGCAGGCCCGGGAACACCTCGTGACCGCATTGCGCGCCCTGCGGTCTCCGCGCGGCGGCGAGTGGGAGATGCTGGCCAGACTGGTGGAGCAGAGCGAGGGCGAACAGGAGGACGCCGGACCCGATGCCCTGCTCCTCAACCGGCTCGCCCTCGAGGCGCTCGTCCAGCAGCGGTCGAACTCACCGGGGGTATCCGTCCTTCTCGATCTGGCCGAGCTCCGGCAGAGACTAATCCGGCTGGGAGACCTGACCCGGCGTGAACTGATCAGCGTGCACGCCGGACCACCACCGACTCTGCAGGTGCTGGAGAGCTCTCTGGACGCGGATCGAGCCATGCTGGCGAGGGGGGTCGAACTGCGGATCGTCTTTCCGGCCGACTTCTCCCGGGTGAGCCACGTCCGCGACTATGCCGAGGCGATGACGGCGGAAGGAGCGCTGATCCGCTTTGCCGACTCGCTGCCGCACCGGCTGATCGTGTCGGACCATGCCCAGGCCGTCGTCCCGATCGACCACCGCGATCTCACTCGCGGTGCAGTGCAGGTGACCAATCCCTTGCTGGCACGCAGTCTGCGGCACCTGTCCGTGTCCTTGTACCGTCGCGGCCGGACGCTGGACGAAGTGGACCCGGACGAGGGACCCACGGAGATGGAACTCCGACTGCTTCAGGCCCTCAACAGCGGGGCGACCGACGAGGTGGCGGCTCGCGCTCTGGCCATCAGCGAGCGGACCCTGCGCCGCTACATGAGCGCCATGCTGGCCAAACTCGGTGCCACCAGCCGCTTTCAGGCCGGTGTCAAGGCAGTCGAGCGCGGCTGGCTATAAGGGTTCAGGAGACCCGTACCTCCAACAGGGACGATCGCGGCCCGCCAGTGACCCCGACCAGCTGCAGTCCGGCCCGGTCGAACAATCGACTCCATTGCGCCCGGGTTCGTTCCCGTCCGCCGAGCAGCACCAGCATGTGCAGATCCAGCAATCGGGCCGGGTGCGGGACGAGCTCGTCCGGCACCACCTGCTCCACCACGAACACCCGTGACTCCGGGGTGGACATGCGTTCCCGGCACCGGCGCAGGATGCGGACGGCGTCGTCGTCGTTCCAGTCGTGCAGGATCTGCGTGAGAACGTAGGTGTCCGCATCCGGCAGCGGGTCGAAGAAACTGCCGGCCACCCAGGTGATCTCGGACGCGGCTCCGGCCGCGGAGCGCGACCGGTGGACCACCTCGGGCAGATCGAGGGCGACGGGACGGATGCCCGGGTGTGCCCCCACCAGCGTCGTCAGCAAGTCGCCGTCGCCGGCACCGAGGTCGACCACGACCTCGCCGGGTTCCCACGACTGGTTCAACAGCGGCTCCAGCCGACCGCGGACCAGTCCGGCTTGGGCCGCGTGGAATCGTCGCGCTGCCTCGGGTTCGGCGGCCAACCACTCGAAGTAGCTCGTGCCGACGCGATGCTCGAAGGCCGATCGCCCGGTGCGCAGCGAGTATCCCGCGTCCGCCCAACTCAGGTACGCCTCGTGGTCCATCAAGGTGCACAGATGACGCAGCGACCCGACCGCCTTGTCGAGCAGCAGCTCTCCACGTCGCCGAATCGTCACCTGGTCCCCGGTGTCGATGCGCACCAGGTTCTCCGTCGCCAGCAGCTGCAGCATGCGACGCAAGGCGTCGGGATGGGTATGGGTCTGCCGGGCCAGTTCGGCGACGGAGACGGGACCGTCCTGCAACAGCTCGAAGATCCCGGCGCCGGTCACGGCCATGATGGTCTGCGAGACGACGTATCCCATGATCTGCTGGCGCAAGGCGTACTGCTCGGCCTCGGCGTGGTTCAACTCGTCCAGGAGTGTCGCGCTCATGCCGCCTCTCCCTCCCCGGCCGCGGCCCGCGGGAAGAGGGACTGGTCCGCCCGGGTCCGCAGGTACGAGGCGCCGGTGGTGCCGCCCGTTCCGGGAACGTCGCCGATCACCTTCCGGGCGATGCCCCAGTGCGATCGCTTCATCGCGCGCCAGGCCTCGTCGAGGCCGGCGCAGGTCGTCAGGACGAGCGACCGCGAGGCTGGCGAGGCTGTCTCGAGGGCCGCGGGAATGCTTTCACCGCAGAGTCTCTCGACATCGCGGAAGGCGCGCGACTGGACCGCGCTGCGTCCGTCGGTCGCCTCGCGGATCACCCCGAAGGCCTGAGGTGAGATCGTCGTGACGACCCGGTAGAGCGCGGCCGTCCCGCGCACGCGCCGAGTGCACCCCCGGATCAGGTCGACAGCGGTGTCGACGTCGTCGGCCGCGACTGCCCGCCGAGCCGCCGCCAAGGCCCGAGCAACCTGGCGGTAGAGAAGCTCCAGCATCTGCACGCTGCGGATGAACATGATCTCGTCGTGCACCACCGTGGTCGGCACCAGGCTGATGTCGGCGAGAGTGCGCAGGACCTGCGGAGTGCCTTCCGTCACCGCCGTGCACATCGTGGGATCGTCCGGATCCGCGCCGGCCCCGGCCGGGGCCGCCAGATTCACGGCGAGCGGGGCGAACTCCTCCGCGCGGCGGACGGCGTTGACCACGGCCCGAAGCCGCCGGACGCAGAACGTGCACCGGGTCGGGCACTGCCGCAGCTGCCGCATCTCGGTGTGGGCCAGATCGGCGAGCAGGGTCAGGATCACGGTGTCGCAGGCGCTGGTCGGGCCGGCATCGCCGTTCTCCGGGGCCAGGCCGATCCGGCCGCGAAGGTCGACCTCCTGCAGCAGGGCGCTACCCAGGTAGCCATCGTAGGTTCCGGTCTCGGCGTCGGTGACCATCTCCACCCAGGCCGGCAGCCACGGGTCGGCACACCTCTCGCCCGTCGGGACCGCCTCACGAAGCCGGCGCGCCAGGGTCACGTCCGCCCCATTGCGGCCGACGCTGCGGTAGTAGTCCAGGAGTGGCTCGTACGGGAACCCGGCGGACTTGTCGGTGCTCCACTGTGCCAACGCCTTTCGGGCGCGGACGAGGAGCTGGAGAGCGGGGCGGTCGGCCCACGCGTTCAGCCCGATCGGCTCGTCGCAGTCCTGCAGCCGCACGGTGATGTTCATGTCGGTCTCCTCAGCTGGCGATATCGAGTAGGGAGTGGGCGCGGCGGGAGAGGGTGGTGAGTCGGGGCAGGCCACGGTGTACGCGGGAGCTGCGATGCTGGCATCGGCCGAGAGCCTCGAGCAGACTGTCGAGGATCCGCTGCGGTTCGCAGAGCTCGCCGCAGGTGAAGGCGTCGACGAAGAGGGAGTTCTGCTCGGGATAGGTGTGTACGGACACGTGTGACTCCGAGAGAAGATAGAGCGCGGTGAGCCCCGAGGGCTCGAATTCCTTGACGGAGACGTCACAGATCGTGGCGCCGGATGCGGCTATGCCGCGCTCGAGAGCGTCGAGGATCAGCGGGTGATCGGCGACCTTGCCGTCAGCTATGTCGCTGACATCGCTGAAGACGTGAATTCCACCGAACGTGAACAGTTCCATTTCTGGCTCCACAAGGTCGTCTGGTCACGCCCAGTGCGTGATCTCGTTGGCGATGGACATGCACAGCTGCAGGTGCTGGGAGACTTCGGTGTAGTCGCGGCCGTTGACGACGAATCCCAGCATCTCGTCGGTGCTGGCCGAGGCTCCGTCGAACGTGCGGGGGCAGTCGGTGTTGACCGTGAAGCCGGTGACGAAGTCGGGGAGAGTGGGGGTGTCGATGCGCAGCACGGTGCCGGGTCGCGGTGGGACGAGGAGGAAGCCGGCACTGCCGGACGGCTCGCCGCGCGCCCCGAGATCACCCTCCGCCGGTAGCCCGGCCTGGTCCCGGTACCAGATCCGGACCGGGTTGGTGCCGAGCTTGTGGGTGAACGTCTCCATGATGTGACCGCCGCCGAGCCGGCAGGCGATCTCGCAGAACACCAGCCCACCGCGCCGGTCGCCGAAGACCTCCAGATGGAACGGGGTGAGGTCGGTGTGGGGGAGGGCGGACACCACCTGGGCGGCGAGTCTCGTCAGGTCGTCCCGCAATCCGCCGTCGTCCAGCTGTGCGCTGCCCAAGGGGGTGCTGTCCTGGAAGGACAGGCAGGTGTTGAGGTAGGCCGACGGGTAGCAGACGAGCAGTTGCCCGGCCCGCATCAGACCGTCGACGTGGTACATCCGGCCCTCGATGAACTCCTCCACCATGCTCGCCCCGAGGTCTCGGGCGGCGAGCTCGTGGTCGAGTCGATCGGCATCGTGGACGACGGTGACGCCTCGCGAGGCGTAGCCCCGGCGCGGTTTCACCACGTACGGCGGCGGCACCGTCGCCCGCAACGCCCGCAGGGCCGGCGGGTCGTCGGCGGCCGCGAAGGCGGGCACCCGGACGGCCTCCCGCACAGCCGATTTCATCACGTGTTTGTCGATGAAGTGACGGGCGGCGTCGACCCGCATCCCCGGGATGCCGTGGCGCTCACGCACCCGCGCCACCCTGAGGACGTCGTCCTCGGTGCCGGAGACGATGCGATCCAGCCCACGCCCGGCCAGCTCCTCCAGAGCACGCTCGACGTGGTCTCCCCCGGAGTAGTCCGGGACGACCCGGATGTCGCGGAAGTCGTTGCGATACAGCTCGGCACATTCCGCGGTGGTGACCAGGACGATCTCGTCGCGCACTTCTCGCAGCCAGTCGCCGAGGGGCGTCACGCTCGGGGGTATGCGGTGGGTCACCGCGATCCTGGGCCGACTCATCGGACCGGCTCCGTCGCGGGAAGCCGCGCAGGCTCGAGCAGGTGCGCCGCCGGCCGGTGGCGGGCGAAGGCCAGCAGCAGGACCGGGCCGGTCGCCAGGATGCTCACCGCCATCACCGCGTAGTAGGCGATGGGCGCCTGGCCGCCTCCGCCGTCGAGCATGGCTCCGCCGGCGATGGGGCCGAGGAAGAAGCCCAGGTACCGCAGTTCGGAGAGGCCGAAGTACACGCCCTTGCGTCCGCCCTGAGCCAACTCGTGTACTGCCATGTCGGGCATCGGAAGGAGGATTCCCTCGCCCACCGTCCAGAAGAGCACGGCCACATAGAGCCAGTGGACTCCCTGTTCGAGGAGGGCGAAGCACACGAAGGCGAGAGCGAACGACGCGGTGCCCACGGCGACCACCACCGTTCGCCGCAGCCGGGTGCTCAGGTAGTCGGCCAGGGGCTGGAACACCAGAGCCGCCACGGCGTTGATCACGAGCAACCCGGCGAACAACGGTGCGGTGTGACGCCCGAACACCGGCTGCATCGTCAGGGGGACGGTCGTCTCCAGCTGGGAGAAGACGAAGAACAGTCCGGTGCCGGCGAGAATGGCCGCCAGCAGGCGCCTGTCCCGCAGCGCCAGGCCGAACGGTCCTCCCGTCGGCAGACCCGGGCCGGACGACGCCGGCCCGGCGGGAGCCAGCGTTCGTGCCGACCCGAGCACCAGGACCAGGAACAGGCCGTAGAGAACGGCCGGCGTGGCGAAGAACGCGACCGCTCCGTGGTGGAAGAGCGCGGCGCCGATGACTGGGCCGACGACGGCTCCCAGGCACAGCGTCATGTACCGGAGCCGGAATACCCGGCCGTCCTCCGAATGCGAGGACATGAGGTGTTTCAGGGCGGGTTCGACGACGAAACGGCAGACGCCCAGCACGACGAACAGGGCCGCTATCAGCACGGGGCGGCGAACCACCATGAAGGCGACGTACACCAGGGAGGAGCCGGCCAGACCCACGGCCAGCATCGGCACCGCACCCCAGCGGTCGACCAGGTGGCCGCCGAGGATTCCTCCGACGGCTCCGACCAGGGAGACCGAGCCGATGATGAGACCGATGGCGGTGTTGCTGTAGGGGGTGACGTCGGCGAGATAGAGAGCGCCGAACGGCAGCACGGCGAAGAAGGCGATCGTGCCCAGAAGGGAGGTGACGATCAGCAGGCGGGCGGCCTTGCTCGGTGGCCATAGCGACGTCCGGTCGGCTCGTCGGGACCGCTGCCGGCGGGGGCTCATCGACAAGCTCCCTGCAGGGCGGCACAGCCGACGGTGGCGGTGTTGGCGTTGGTATCGGTGTTGGTGGTCACCGTCAGCGGCAGCATCCGCCGTTCGCCGTCGGTGATGCCGCGGGTGGAGTCCTTGAGGGCGACGAACTCGTCCAGGATTCGCTGATCGTCGCTGGGCGAGAGGTAGTACATCATGTTGACGTACCAGATCCAGCCGAGTTCGGTGACGCGGTACTCGGTGGCGTCCTCCACGAGGAGCCCTTCGCTGACGAGCCTGCCGAGCTTGTCGATCATTTCGCTGTCGATGTGATCCCAGGCGATGCGAGACTTGTCCAGCCAGCCGAAATAGGGCAGGTGCAGAACGATCCCGCGTTCCCAGGGGAGATCGTCGGCGACCGACAGGTTGATCTTGAAGTCGCCGTCGTCCAACAGGCGCTTCGTGTAGGTCGATCTATTCTCGTCATTCATCACGGTATAGCGGTCGACCTGCGAGATGGCGCTGTTGCCGAATCCGATGAGGTCGAGATCGTGGTAGGCCCAGCAGTATTTGTTGTAGATGTTGGTGTAGGCGCGACTGATGAAGTAGGGCTCGGGCGTGTGGTCTGCGGGGAGCCGGACGAAGCCGTGTCCGTTGTGCTGCTGGAATCCGCTGGCCCGAAGGTACTGGTTGAGATAGATCGTCATCGACATCTTCTGGAGATAGCTCAGCGGCTTGAGGTTTCGGCCGGCATATCCGTGGTGCAGGCCGGCCTGGGTGACGATATTCGTGATCGGATAGAGTTCCATCGTCTCGGTGCCCAGGCCCACGGCCTTCTCGATGTCGGCACTGAACTGCTCGATGCTCTGACCGTGCATCCCGTAGATCATGTCGAGGCTGGTGTAGTCGAAGTACCGGCCGAACATCTCCACCGCCGCGTACGTCTGCTCCAGGGTTGCCGTGACGTTGAAGAGCTTGCGGTACAGGGGGTCGAAGCTCTGGCAGCCGAATCGGACCTTGTTGACGCCGATGTCGCACATCGCCTGGCACTTGGCCTCCGTCACGCTCTTGACCTCGACCTCGAGACAGAACTCCTCCAGTTGCGAGGTGTCGAAGTTGTCGTGAATGGCGCGGCCTATCCGACGGATCTGGTCGGGGCTGAGAATGCTGGGGCTGCCTCCGCCGAAGAAGATGGCCTTGATCGGCCTCGAGGTGACCGAGGAGTACCGGGTCTTGATCTCCACTTCGCGGATGAGCGCGGTCACGTAGGATTCGACCGCCTCGTCGCCGGTGTGTCCGATGCCGCGGTTCAGCGTGCAGAAGGTGCAGATGGTGTCGCAGAACGGGATGTGGAAGTACAGTGCTCGACTGGTCGTCGTGCTCACGTCGACGCTGGAATACAGATCATGGTAGGTGACCGTGTCGAGATCCTGGCCCTTCATCGGATAGAGCCAGTTGTATACCGGTAGCTGCGAGGTGAACTTGAGAAGGGATTTGCCGGGGAGGAGGTCGATCATTTCTGTTGCTTCCTTTCCTTGCGGATTCCTCTGAGACTGGCATCGAGATCGCTGGTGAGCCAGGGTGCCGGGTGTATCCTGACCGGATCCGGCCACGAGACTTCTTCGACGTCACGGAAGGGTGTTCATGCCTGAGGAATTGCCCGGTGAGACAGTCTCCTGGGGGGTGGAATCATGGCCGCTGCGCACGTCGGAAGAGATCGACGCGTTCATCGACGGCGTTCATTTCATGGTCTTGTTCGGCGGCGATCATCATCCGTATCCCTGCCTGCGCGAGGCCTGCCGGGACGACTCGCTGCCTCGGTCGGCCGACGGCTGGGGCGCGGATCTCGAGGTCATGTGGCAGTGGAAGGATGTGGCCCCGCTGCGGGGTGCGGCCTGGTGCGGCCGGATGGTCGCCCGCCGGCTCTCGGCGGTGTCGACGCATTTGCTGGGCCTGCTGTACGACCTGCCCGGTGAGGCCGACGACTTCGGCAGGTGCGATCTCAGCGAGAGTGCACGTCGGGTGGCGGAGTACCTGCTGTTGAACGGTCCTACGTCCACCGTGGAACTGGGCCGGGAGGTCTGCGGGAGCAAGCAGCTGGACCGGGTGCGTACCGAGCTGGGTCTGCTGATCACCCACTACGGGGTGTCGCACTCCTCCTCCGGGTGGCCCAGCGTCATGCTCGAACTCACCGCCCGGGCGTTCCCGGATCTCGGCCACGACGCCGACGACCGGGAGGTGGCTGCCGTGTTCGTCCGCACCATGGGCGGCGGTGACGCCCGGTCGCTGGCCCGCGCCTTCGGCTGGCCGAGGGCGAGAGCCGTTGCGGCGCTGGGCTGATGGTCACGATCGTACAGTCGTGTCGTCGGCGGCGTCGTCCCAGGAGATCTCGGTGTCGCGACGCAGGAAGGTCAAAGGGTCCGATCTGTCGACCGCATTGCCGAGCCCGGGTACCGGGCGTGCGTAGCCGAGGAGTTCCAGCAGGTCGTCGTCGAGGCGACGAGCCAACGACGGCGGTGTGGTGAGGAACTGGTTCTCCTCCTGGCGCAGCCAGGCCACCGAGTACGCCGCGTTGATCCCTTGGCGGATGTCCGCCGAGGTGTTGGCGCCGCCGGCGTGAAATGTGGACCCGTACCAGATCAGCACCGATCCGCGGCGCATCGTGGCGGGAAGGATGAGATCCTCGGGGTAGTCCTGCCTGGTGGGCTCGGTGTGGCTGCCGGGAACGACTCGGGTGGCACCGTTCTCGACGGAGAAGTCGCGGTTGAGCGGCCACATCACACTCACCTCGGGTTGATAGCCGGGCGGAAAGTCGAACGGCCAGACCTCTTGGTCGCGGTGCAAGGGCTGCTCGGTCTCGCCCGGGCCGATACTGATGATCTCGGTG
>JBDIAG010000063.1:0-11621 GCA_039812305.1 Actinomycetales bacterium
CGAGACCCTGCTCGAGCAGATCGAGTACCACTGGGATCACCAGCTCCGGGGCCGGCTGGTCGGGCTCACCGACGAGGAGTACTTCTGGGAGCCTGTTCCGGACTGTTGGAACGTGCGGCCGCGAGGCTCCGGTTCCGCCCCGGTACAGGCCGGCGTCGGCGAGATGACCATCGACTTCGCCTTCCCCGAGCCGCAACCCGCACCGGTCACGACCATCTCGTGGCGGCTCGGCCACGTCGTCGTGGGCGTCCTCGCCGTGCGCAGTGCGGCCCATTTCGGGCGGGAGCGCACCGACTACGAGTCCTTCCACTACGCCGCGACGGCCGACCAAGCACTCGCCCAGCTCGACGCCGAGTACGCGATCTGGCTGGACGGTCTGCGCACCCTGAGCGAGGACGATCTGGCCCGTCCGGTGGGTCCCGCGGAGGGCGCCTTCGCCGAACGCCCGATGGCCGATCTCGTGCTGCACATCAACCGCGAGCTCATCCACCACCTGGCCGAGGTGTGCCTGCTGCGTGACCTGTTCGCCCACCAGACCGGCCGACTCTCCACCGCGGGGGCGTGAGGTGGCGCGCACGGTGCAGGTGACCTTCGACTGCGGCGACCCCGCGGCCCTCGCCGGGTTCTGGAGCGAGGTGCTCGGATACCGGCTCGCCGATCCGCCGCCGGGTTTCGAGAGCTGGGAGGCCGCCCTGGACGCACTGGGCGTCCCCCCGGACCGGCGCAACGACGCCTCGGCGGTCGTCGACCCCGACGACGACGGCCCACGGCTGTTCTTCCAGCGGGTGCCGGAGGAAAAGCGCGCGAAGAACCGCGTGCACCTGGACGTCCGGGCCGCCCCCGGTCTTCAGGGCGAGGAACGGATGGCCGCTCTGGAGGCGGAGTGCGCGCGACTGGTGGCTCTCGGTGCGGCGCGACTGGCCCGCCACGAGCCCGCGCCACCGATGTCGGCCGGCTTCATCGTGATGGCCGACCCGGAGGGCAACGAGTTCTGTCTGGACTGACCGGAAGATCGCGCGACAGTCCTTGCCGACTGTCCAGCGGCCCGGCCATCTGGACCTACGGACTCATGGAGCTTCACCCCAGCGGAGGTGTCGGTGCCCGGTCGCGTTCTGGTCGGGGGCGAACGGCGATTGACCAGGTACTCGCACGTTGACCGGTTGTCGGCCGAGCAGCCAGCGATCGCCGGCAGCTCGACACATAGCTGGTCAACGCGCGAACAGACGGCTGGTCGGCCCGCGCCCCGGGGCGGTCCGCGGTAGCTCACGCCGGCACCGGTGGGCAGCGCACGCCAGCGCACGGGTACCCACGGGCCCCGGACGACCAGTGGCCGACGACACGGAAGCCCCGGGATCCCGGGAGACGCGAAAGCGGCCGCTCCGAGGTTCGGGGCGGCCGCTCGCTTCTGAGCAACGTCAGCTGGCGTCGAGGTCCTGAGCAACCAGGTCCGCGATCTTGGCCAGAGCGGCGTCGTCGTCGCTCTCCACGGTGACCTCGTCGCCGCACTTGGCGCCCAGGGTCATGATGAGCAGCGCGGAACCCGCGTCGACAGGCTCGCCACCAGCGGTCGCGAGGGTAACCGGAACACCGGCTTCGGTCGCGGCCTGGGCGATGATGGCTGCGGGCCGGGCGTGCAGGCCGACGGACGAGCCGACGGTGACGGTCTTGCTGGCCATGGTTCTCCTTCTGGTTGGGACCTACCGCACGCGATGCTAGTGCCCGCCGGCCTCCCGCGGGGCGATCCGACGTGCCGACCGCACTCATCTGCCGCCGACAGGAAAGGGGCCCACCCATGCGGGTGAGCCCCATCCCCGATCAGTGCGTCCCCGGTCGGTCGGGACCGGTCATCGACCGTCGGCCCACGCGGAACCCGCGGACCGACGACCGGCAGGTCACTCAGCCGGGTCGTCCACCGCCCCGGCCGGCACCGAATCTCAGGCGGCGACCACCTTCTTCGCCCGGCTCTTGAGCACGGCCACCAGCAGGCCGGCGATCACGAACCCGACGATGAGCGCCACGAAGAACATCAGCACGTTGCCCATCGCGAAGAAGACGAAGATGCCTCCGTGCGGAGCCCGCAGGGTGACGCCCGCGCCCATGCAGATCGCACCGGTGATCGCGCCGCCGACCATGCACGGCGGGATGACGCGCAGCGGGTCGCCGGCCGCGAACGGGATCGCGCCTTCGGAGATGAACGACGCACCCAGCAGCCAGGCGGCCTTTCCGTTCTCCCGCTCCGGCTCGGTGAACAGCTTCGGCCGGATCGTGGTGGCCAGTGCCATCGCCAGCGGCGGCACCATGCCGGCGCACATCACCGCGGCCATGATCTGCATCGAGGCGTCGGTGCCCTGGGCCAGACCCGCGGTGGCGAAGGTGTACGCGGCCTTGTTGACCGGGCCACCGAGGTCGAAGCACATCATGAGACCGAGGATGATGCCGAGGACGATCGCGGACGCACCGCTCATCCCGGTCAGCCAGTCGGTGAGGCTGGTCTGCACCCACGCGGTGGGCTTGGCCAGCACGTAGACGTAGATCAGGCCGGCGATGAGCAGCGTTCCCAGCGGGATGATCACCACGGGCATCAGGCCGGCGAGCCACCGCGGAACCTTGAGCTGGCTGATCTTCAGCGCGACATAACCACCCAGCAGACCACCGATCAGACCACCGATGAAGCCACCGCCGGTGAACCCGGCCAGAGCACCCATGACGAAGCCGGGCGCGATACCCGGGCGGTCGGCGATGCCGAAGGCGATGTAGCCGGCCAGCGCCGGGATCAGGAAGCCCATCGCCAGGTTACCGAGCTTGAACAGGGCCGCTCCGAGGTAGAGCAGGAAACCGCTGCTCGGCAGGGCCGAGATCGCCTCGGCGTCCAGCGGGCTGCCCGCGCTCTGCGCGGCGGCCGTGATGCCGTCGACGCTGGGCAGGTTGGTCGGGCTGAAGTTCTGCAGGATGACGTCGGCCGCGTTGGCGATCGAGTACCCGCCGACGAGGAAGCCGAGGGCCATCATCAGACCGCCGGCCGCGACGAACGGGATCATGTAGGAGACACCGGTCATCAGCGCCTGGCGGAGCTTGGTGCCGAAACCGACGTCACCGCCGCCCGAGCCGCCCGCGTCGTCCGACGACGAGCCGCCGCCGCCGGCCTCGACCCGCGGACCGTTCGGGTTCTCGGCGTGCGCCAGCGCCTCCTCGATCATCTTCTTGGGCTCGTTGATGGCGCGCTTGACACCGGAGGCGACCACCGGCAGCCCGGCGAAGCGCTCGCGACCCTTGACCCCGACGTCGGTGGCGAAGATGACCGCCGTGGCGTTCTTGATCACGTCCGGCGGCAGCGGGGTGGTCGCCGAGGAGCCCTGGGTCTCCACCTTGACCGGCACGCCCATCTCGTCGCCGGTCTGGGTCAGCGAGTCGGCCGCCATGTATGTGTGCGCGATGCCGGTCGGGCACGCGGTGATCGCGACGAGGTACTTCTCCCCGGCGGGGGCGGCAGCCGGCGCGGGAGCCGGGGCCGCCGCGGCCGGCTTGTCGGCCGGCGGCTCGACGACGTCCATCACCAGCTGGACGAGCTCTTCCTTGGTCTTGGCGTCGCGCAGCGACTGCGTGAACTCCTTGCGGACCAGGGATCGGGCCAGCTTGGTGAGCAGCTGCATGTGGGTGTCACCGCCGCCGGCGGGCGCGGCGATCAGGAAGACCAGGTCGGCCCCACCGTCCGGGGCGCCGAAGTCGACCTTGGGGTCGAGCCGGGCGAAACCGAGGGAGGCGACGTTGACCGCTTCGGAGCGACAGTGCGGGATGCCGATCCCGCCGGGCAGACCGGTCGCGGACTGGGCTTCGCGGGCCATCGCCGAGGCGATCAGGCCCTCGGCGCTGCTGGCCCGCCCGGTGGCGGCGATCAAGCCGGCCAGATGGGCGATGACCTCGTCCTTGTGGGAGCCGATATTGGCGTCCAGTGAGACGAGGTCCGTGGTGATGATCGGTTGACTCATCCTTGGGTCCTCTCGCAGGGAGTTTGCTGAAAGCAGTTATAGGGGCAGCAGGGGGCGGGTAGCGGCTCAGGCCAGCGCTGTAACGACAACTGCCTCCTCGTTGGTGTCCGCAGGGGTCGGGATGGTGGTGCCCGGCAGCTGCACGGCGGCGGTGCCGTACGCGACTGCGCGTCGTAGCCGGTCCGCCGGGTCGAGCCCGTCGAGATCGGCCAGCAGGTACCCCGAGAGGGTGGAGTCGCCGGCGCCCACGGTGCTGCGCACCTGCACCGGCGCGGAGTTCTTGGCGAACCAGACGCCTTCTCCGCTGACCAGCAGCGCCCCCGCGCCGCCGAGGGTGACCAGCAGGCTCTCCACGCCACTGGCCACCAGTTTGCGAGCCGCGTCCGCCGCGGCGTCCACGTCGGCCTCCAGGTCGTCGGAGGTGCCGGTGAGCTCGGCGAGCTCCGGCCCGTTCGGCTTGAGCAGGTGCGGCTTGACCTCCGCCGCGGCGCAGGCGGTCAGCGGCGCCCCGGAGGTGTCCACGGCGACCTTGGCACCGGTGTCGCGCAGGGCCGCGGCCAGGTCGCCGTACCAGCTCGCGTCCACCCCCTGGGGCAGAGAACCGGCCAGGACGGCCCACTTGGCCGCCGAGCACTCCCGCCGCAGCGCCTCGGTGAGGGCTTCGAGCACGCCGGCATCCAACGTCTCGCCGGGCTCGTTCACCTTGGTGGTGGTCCCGTCGGGGTCGACCAGCGCGATGTTCGTCCGCACCCGTCCGTCGAAGGGCACCGGACGGTAGGTGAGCCGCGCCTGGCGCAGCAACGCCACGAACGGGTCGGCGTGCTGGGCGGGGAACAACGCGACGCAGAGCTTGCCGGCGGTCTCCACGGCCCGGGTGACGTTCACCCCCTTGCCCCCGGCCTGGTCGACGACCTTGCCGGCCCGTTGCACCTCTCCGGGTTGCAGCGGTGCCGGCAGCTCAATCGTCCGATCGATACTCGGATTCGCGGTCAGGGTGACGATCATGCGCGTATTACCTCCACACCGGTGGCCTCGATCGGGCCGAGTTGTTCCGGACTGAGCTCGTCGTCGGTGACAAGCACGTCGATGCTTCCCAGATGCGCGAAACGCACCAGGTAGTTCTGACCAACCTTGGACGAGTCGGCGAGCAAGACCCGACGATCCGCCGCTGTGACCATAGACCGCTTGACCGCCGCTTCTTCGGGATCGGGCGTGGTCAGTCCACCGGCGGCACTCAGACCGTTGGTGCCGAGGAAGGCGACATCGACATGCAATACGGACAAGGCCTGTACGGTCGGGTCGCCCACGCAGGCCTGAGTGGTCCCGCGCACCCGGCCACCGAGAAGATCGAGCCGGATGCCCTCGACCCCGGTCAGCGCGACCGCCGCGGGGATCGAATTGGTCACGACGCTGAGTCTTCTGTCCAGTGGCAGGCGGGCGGCCAGCCGCGCGGTGGTGGTGCCGCCGTCCAGGATGATCGTGCCGCCCGAGCTCGGCAGCAGGCCGACGGCCGCCTTGGCGATCCGCTCCTTCTGTTCCGCCCGGGCGCTGTCGCGTTCGGCCAGGCTGCGCTCGAGGCTGCTCAGGGCGGCGACCGGTACCGCGCCACCGTGCACCCGACGCAACAGGCCGGCCCGTTCCAACGCACCCAGATCCCGGCGGACCGTCTCGGTGGTGACTTCGAAGGTGTCGGCAAGATCGCTCACCGCAACTCGGCCACGCTGGGTGACCAGCCTGGCAATCGCCTCGTGTCGCTCCTGCGCGTACAACCGTCCTCCTTGACGTTCGGCCGGGGGCGGCCGGGTCGCCAACGCAATCCCAGCACCTCGGGGTGGGCCGACAACCCGTTCGGCCCGGGCGCGTCCGGGTTTGTGTCCAACCCGTGACCCCGGCCACGCCGCCGATCGTTCGCCGCCCTGCGATGTTGCTTATGCGTTGGTTTTGATTTGTGTATGTGTTGTTTTACGCCTGATGATCTTGACTTGTCAAGGGGAGCCCCCGATGTGGTCAAGTTCTGTGTGAACAGCTGTGACGAGCTGCGACCAGCCGCAACAAAGCGGACACAAGCGGAAAGCACTGACGCGATCGGTGTGACACCCGGCCAGGAGGATTCAGCGTTGAGCAGCCAGCCCAAGACCCTTATCGGAACGCCGGTCGTGGCCGGCGTCGGCTTCGGACCGGTCGTCCGTCCGGCCCCCCGTCCCCAACTCCCGGCCGCCGCCGAGCTGGCGGAGGCTGAGCGCTCCGCCGCCCTCGACTCGTTCAACCAGGCGGTGTCGACCGTGTCGTCCCGGTTGTCCGCACGCGCCTCCGCCGCCACCGGCGCGGCCGCCGAGGTGCTGCAGGCCACCGCCGGCCTGGCGCAGGACCGCGGTCTGCAGGGCGCGGTCTCCTCCCAGATCAAGAAGGGGGTGGACGCCGCCAACGCCATGCAGAAGGCCGCCGAGCAGTTCTCGGCGATGTTCACCCAGATCGGTGGGCTGATGGCGGAGCGGGTCACCGACCTCTACGACATCCGCGACCGGGTGATCGCCGAGCTGACCGGTCAGCCCGAACCGGGCGTGCCCAACCCGGAGACGCCCTCGGTGCTGCTGGCCGAGGACCTCGCGCCGGCCGACACCGCCGGTCTGGACCCGGAGAAGGTGCTGGCCATCGCGACCCGTCTCGGCGGCCCGACCAGCCACACCGCGATCATCGCCCGCCAGCTCGGCATCCCCTGTGTGGTCGCGACCGCCGGGCTGGACGACATCCCGGTCGGCTCGTCCGTCCTGGTCGACGGCGCCACCGGCGAGATCGTCCGGGACCCCGACCCGGTCGCCGCCCAGGCCCGGGCCAAGGAGGCTCGCGCCCTGCTCGACGCCGTGGCGCACTGGTCCGGCCCGGCCCAGACCAGCGACGGCCACCGGGTCGACCTGCTGGCCAACGTCCAGGACGGCAACGGCGCCCGCAAGGCGGCCGAGACGCCCGCCGAGGGCATCGGCCTGTTCCGCACCGAGCTGTGTTTCCTCGACGCGGACAAGGAACCGACCGTCGACGAGCAGGCCAGCATCTACGGCGAGGTGCTCAGCGCCTTCAGCGGCAAGAAGGTCGTGCTGCGGACGCTCGATGCCGGTTCCGACAAACCGCTCAAGTTCGCCAACATGGAAGAGGAGGAGAACCCGGCCCTCGGCGTCCGCGGTTTGCGGATCTCCCTCGACGACCCGACCCTGCTGGACAACCAGCTCGACGCGGTGGCCAAGGCTGCCAGCTCGGCCGAGACGGCTCCCTGGGTGATGGCGCCGATGGTGGCCACCGTCGCCGAGGCCGAGTACTTCGCGGCCAAGGTGCGCCAGCGCGGCCTGAAGCCGGGCGTGATGGTCGAGATCCCGGCCGCCGCCCTGCACGCCGACCGGCTGCTCAAGGTGGTCGAGTTCCTCTCGATCGGCACCAACGACCTGACCCAGTACACGATGGCCGCCGACCGGCTCTCCGCCGACCTGGCCAAGCTGACCGACCCGTGGCAGCCGGCGCTGCTGCAGCTGGTCGCCATCACCGCGGCCGCGGGCAAGAAGGCCGGCAAGCCGGTCGGGGTCTGCGGCGAGGCCGCCGCCGACCCGCTGCTCGCCTGCGTGCTGGTCGGGATGGGGATCACCTCGCTGTCGTGCGCGGCCGCCGCCGTTCGCGGGGTCGGGGCGAAGCTCGGATCGGTGACGCTGTCGCAGTGCGAGAAGTCGGTCAAGAAGGTGCTGGACGCGGCCGACCCGGCCGCTGCCCGGGCCGCCGCTCGCGAGGTGCTCGGCTGAGCGTGCGACCGGGAGCCATAGCCGGAGTGTCCATGTGTGCCGGCGGGTCTTGAGAACGCCGTCCATCTGACCACCGGGGTGAGACACCACTCACGCCCGCCGGGGGTTCCCCCCGGGAAGGCGAGTTACACAATGGTCAGGTGAACAAACTCGTGGTGAACGCCGACGTCGTCGAGGATGCGGTCCGCAACCTCGACGGCGTCGTCGTTCGTACTCCGTTGGAGCGCAACAGTCGGCTGTCGACCGTCCACGGAGCCGAGGTCTGGCTGAAACGCGAGGACTACCAACCGGTTCGCTCCTACAAGCTGCGGGGCGCCTTCAACCTCATCGCCGCGCTGCCGCAGGCCCAGCGCCAGCGGGGGGTGGTGTGTGCGAGCGCCGGCAACCACGCGCAGGGCGTCGCCTACGCCTGCGCCCGGCTGGGTGTCCCCGGCAAGGTCTACCTGCCGCGCAACACCCCGCGGCAGAAGCGTGAGCGGATCGCCGCCCTCGGCGGCGACATGATCGAGATCGTGGTCGACGGCAACTCCTACGACGAGGCCTCCGAGCTGGCCGACCGGGATTCCGCGAGCACCGGGGCGACGATCGTCCCGGCCTTCAACCACCCGGCCACGATCGCCGGCCAGGGCACGATCGCGGTCGAGATCGTCGAGCAGATGGTGCAGCAGACCGGATCGGAGCCGGACCTGGTGGTGCTGCCGGTCGGCGGCGGCGGCCTGCTCGCCGGCTGTGCCACCTGGCTGCGGGCGCGCTACCCGAAGGTACGGATCGTCGGCGTCGAGCCGCTGGGCGCGGCCTGCCTGGGCGCCGCCCTCGCCGCCGGCGAGCCGGTCAGACTGCCGAAGATCGACACCTTCGTGGACGGCGCCGCGGTCGGCAAGGTGGGCGACGTGACGTTCCCGTTGATCCGGGCCGCGGACGTCGAGGTCGGCGTGGTGGACGAGGGCCGGGTGTGCATGGAGATGCTCGCGCTCTACCAGGTGGACGGCATCATCGCCGAACCCGCCGGAGCGCTGTCGCTGGCCAGTCTGGGCGATGCGGTGCAGGTCGAGCCGGGCCAGCAGGTGGTGTGCGTGCTCTCCGGCAGCAACAACGACGTCAGTCGGTACGCCGAGGTGGTCGAGCGGGCGCTCATCTACGAGGGTCGCAAGCACTACTTCCTGGTCGAGTTCCCGCAGGAGCCGGGGGCGTTGCGACGCTTCCTCGATCAGGTCCTGGGGCCGGACGACGACATCACCCTGTTCGAGTACGTCAAGCGCAACAACCGCGAGACCGGGCCGGCGCTGGTCGGCATCGAGAGCGCCCGGCGCGAGGACCTGACACCACTGCTGCAGCGGATGGCCCGCTCCGGGCTGACCATCGAACCGGTCTCCGCCGACAGTCCGGTGTTCCGGTTCCTCGTCTAGGTCGGTCCGGGTCACCCGATCCTCGCCCGGAGTATTGCTGTTGCGAGGCACCATGAATGCCCCGTCGGAGGCGGACGGCGCCGGTGCCGGGCTCCTCTTCCGGCGCCCCGCCGGGAACCCGTGCGGGAGACACCCGTAATAGTCTCGCGCGCATGCGGGTTGCACTGATCGATTCCGGGCTGGGGATGATCCCGACCGCCAGCTTGCTCGCGCAGCTGTCCGACGGCCTCGACCTGTTGCTCTGCATGGATCCGGACTGCGCCCCCTGGGGGCCGCGCTCCGCCGAGGAGGTCATCTCGCGCGCCTTCGTAGCCGTCCGAGCGGCCCAGCGAGTCGGCGTGGACTGCGTCGTGGTGCCGTGCAACACCGCCAGCGTCGTGGCGCTGGAGGCGTTGCGAGCCGAACTGGAGCCGGAGATTCCGGTGATCGGCACCGTGCCGGCGATCAAACCCGCCGCGGCGCGGTTCGACTCGTTCGCGGTGTGGGCCACCGCCGCGACCACCCGCAGTGCCTACCAGCACAACCTGATCGACGAGTTCGCCGCCGGTCGGGACGTCACCCGGGTGGCCTGCCACGGCCTGGCGGAGGCGATCGACTCCGGCCGGGCCGAGCTGATCGACGCCGCCCTGGACGCGGCGGTGGCCGCGACTCCCGCCGGCTGCCCGGCGATCGTGCTCGGGTGCACGCACTATCCGCTGGTTGCCGACCGCATCGTGGCGCGGCTGCCGGCGGTGGAGCTGGTCGATTCCGCGCCCGCGGTGGCCCGGCAGACGATGCGCCGGATCACCGCCCTGGGCCGTCCCCTCACCGGCTCCGGCCGGGTCGAGGTCGTGCTGAGCGGACGCCCTGGCGACCTGCCCGCCGCAGTGGCAGAGTACCCGCAGGGAAAGCGGCTGCTCGGCCAGCTCTCCTGGCCGACGGTCTGACCATGGAGGGACAAACCATGACCCGCGTCATCCACTTCGAGATCCAGGCGGCAGATCCGGAACGCGCGCTCGCCTTCTATCAGGCGGTTTTCGGCTGGCAGGTCGAGGACTGGAGCGAGTTCGCCGGGATGCCGTACTTCGGCGTCACCACCGGTGACGTCGAGCAGCCCGGCATTAACGGCGCCATCATGCAGCGGCCCGGTCCCAACCCCGAACCCGGCGCGCCGGCTGCCGGGGCCGTCCTCACCATGGGCAGTGACGACTTCGACGCGACCGCCGAGAGGATTCTGGCCGCCGGCGGGACGGTGGCCCGGCCCAAGCACGCGCTGCCGGGTATGGCCTGGCAGGGCTATTTCCTCGACACCGAGGGGAACGTGTTCGGCGTCCACCAGCCGGACCCGCAGGCCCACTGACCGGGTGAGAACGCGTAGCGTGACGGCATGCGCATCGCCATGGCCTCCGACCACGCAGGATTCGCTCTCAAGCGGGAGATCGCGGACTGGCTGACCTCGGCCGGCCATGAGGTCGTCGACTTCGGCCCGGACGACGAGACCGCGTGCGACCTGCCCGATTACGTCTACCCGGCGGGTTTGGCGGTGGCCCGGGGCGAGGCGGAGCGAGGGATCTTCGTGGACGGTGTCGGCTACGGCAGCGCGATGATCGCGAACAAGCTCCCCGGCGTCTTCGCCGCCGTGACGCAGGATCCGTTCTGCGCCGAACTGGCCCGTTCGCACTCGGACACGAACGTCCTGTGCCTGGGCGGCAAGATCATCGGCTCCGCCATCGCGATGGAATGCGTGAAGACCTGGATGACCACCGACTACCTGGGCTCGAAGGAGGAGAAGTACGCCAGGCGTGTCGGCAAGGTCGCGGACATCGCGTCCCGCCACGTCAAGGCTCTGGACTGACCGCCTCTTGCCGCGCTGACCGGCTATGTGCCGCCTGACCGGGGACCGCTGGCCAGTCGGCACACAGGTGGATGTCCCGCGAATAGGTGGCTATTCGGCACCCCACCCGGGCGCCTCTCACAGGTGGGTGGCGAGATGCTCCCCGATGGCCAGACTGGCGGTGGCGGCCGAGGACGGCACGTTCAGCACGTGGAGCACCGCTCCGTCCCGGCGGAACTCCAGACTGTCGGCCAGCGTCCCGTCCCGACGAACGGCCAGGGCCCGCACGCCGGCCGGCGCGGAATGCAGATCACGGGAGCGCAGTTCGGGCAGAAGCCGGCGCACCGACCGGACGAAGGCCGGCTTGACCAGGGAACGGGCGAGTTCACCGGCGCCGTAGCCGAAGTTGCGTGCGGACATCCGCCACGCGCCCGCGAACCCCAGGGTCCCCCGGACGTCCTGCAGGCTGATGTCCCGCCTGCGGTAGCCCTCCCGGCTGAGAGCGGGGACGGCGCTCGGGCCGATCAGGACCCGGCCGTCGATCCCCCGGCTCAGCTGCACTCCGTGGAACGGCAGATTCGGGGTCGGCACCTCGGAGACCAGGCCGTGCACCAGTTCCGACCGACCCGGCAGC
>JBDIAG010000064.1:0-11578 GCA_039812305.1 Actinomycetales bacterium
TGCCGGCGGCTCGGGCAGCGACAGGACGGCCGCGTCGATCGCCTCGTGCGGCGCCGACGCCGGCGGGTGGGCGGCCGGCGGCTCGGAGTCCTCCAGCAGCGAATCCACCAGATCGGGCTGCTCGGGGGTGTCGTCGCCGATCGGCTGCCGCTGGCCGCGCCGCCCGCGCAGAGCGTCCAGCAGGTCGAGCGTGCGTGCCTGCGGGTCGGGCGGCGGAGGCTCGGCCGGAGCCTGGGGCGCGTCGGTCTCCACGTTGAAGACCCGCTCGTTCGCGGGTGCCGCGGCCGGCTCGGGTTCGGGCTGGCCGGTCAGCCAGCGGGCCTCGTCGTCCAGCGGATCGAGGGTGGCGTCGGCGAGGTGGTAGGACCACTGGGCGGCCCGCGGGCGCCCGGCCGCCTCGAAGGCCAGCTGGACGATCCAGGTGCCGGCCTCCTCCCGCCACGAATCCCAGGTCACCGGTGACTCGACGCCCCGCGCGGCCAGCCGTTCGGCGGCCGCCTCGGCCAGCGTGGTGTCGCCGGTGGTGGACCGGGCGACGGCCACCTTCTGCGCCTGCTCGGCCACGTGCTGACGTTCGGCCAGCACCGGGCCCTCGTACCGTTCGATGTGCTCGACCGGCATGCCGGTCGCCGTGGCCAGTTCCCGGGCGCTCATGCCGCCGCGGATGCGGGCCTGGATGTCGCGGGGGCGCAACTGCTGCGGCCCTTCCTGGAGCCTGTTGAGCCAGGCCGTGTCCCGGCGGGCGGCAGCGCGCAACTGCTCGTCGATGCGCAGCCGGTACCGCTCGCCGGTACCGTCGACCAGGACGAGGTGCTCGCCGTCGCTCGCCACCTCAACCAGCGTGACGTCCTGCATCAGATTCTCCTTCGTCGTGCTGGGTCGCTCCCACTGTAGGCCAGCCCGTCGGCCAGCCCGGGGAGATCGGACCCGCGTGGCGGGACGGATCCGCGCCCCGGCGACGCCCCTCGTGCGCGAGCATGGCCCCCGAGAGGGGAAGATGGGCCCATGAGTGCTGTACAGGAGGGCGCCCAGGCTGGCGAACTGGCCCTGGACGTCGGCAGTCCGGAGCCGGCCGGATCCTGCGTCCGGACGCAGTGCCCGCAGTCCTGGGACGTCGACGCGGTGATGCTGCTCTCGTTCGGCGGGCCGGAGGGGCCGGAGGAGGTGATGCCGTTCCTGGAGCGGGTCGTCGCCGGTCGTGGCGTCCCGCGGGAACGGCTGATCGAGGTGTCGCACCACTATTTCGCGCGCGAAGGGGTGAGCCCGATCAACGCGGCCAACCGGGATCTGCTGGCGCGGCTGCGGGCGGCGATGGCCGAGCGGTCCATGGACGTGCCGGTGGTCTGGGGCAACCGCAACTCCGCGCCCTTCGTCCTCGACGCCTTCCACGAGCTCGACGAGCTCGACCCGGCCGGCCCGCGGCCCCGCCACGTGCGGGTGGTGGCGACCAGCGCCTATCCGAGCTACTCCAGCTGCCGGCAGTACCGGGAGGACCTGGCGGTCGCGCTCGACACGCTGGCCGCCGAGGGACGGCCGGTGCCGACCGTCGATCTCATCGACAACCTTTGTGAGACCCAGGGTTTCATCGACGCGAATGTGGACGCCACGCGCGCCGCGCTCGCCGCCGTCCCGGCCGCCGGGCCGGTCCGGGTGCTGTTCGTCACGCACTCCATCCCGAACGGCATGCAGGAGCGCTCCGGCCCGGAGGGCGAGGGGTACGTCCGGGCGCATCTGCAGGTCGCCGCCCGCGTGATGGCCGGTCTCGGCGAGACGCCGGTCCCGGTCGCGGGTTGGGAGCTGGTCTACTGCAGCCGCTCCGGCCCGCCGAGCCAGCCCTGGCTGGAGCCGGACGTCGGCGACCGGATCACCGAGCTGGCGGCCGCGGGGGAGACCGGGGGCGTGGTCGTGGTGCCGATCGGCTTCGTCAGTGACCACATGGAGGTCGTGCACGATCTCGACACCGAGGCCGCCGAGATCGCCGCCGAGGCCGGGCTGCCGTTCGCCCGGGCCGCCACCGCCGGTACCCACCCGCGGTTCGTCGACGCCGTGCTGGATCTGCTCCGGGGTACCCCGAAGAGCTGTCCCCGCACCTGTTGTGAGAACCAGCGCGACCCGATGCGCCGGGCCGCGGCGGGTCAGGGGTGGCGGCCGGCGAAGGCCCTCAGCCCGGCCGTCGGACGGTGAGCGGGTCCCGGGCCGAACTGTTGCGGCTCGCGCTCGAGGTCGCCGAGGTGGCCGGCGCCTTCGTCCGCGACGAGCGTCCGGACGATCTTCAGCCCAGTGGGACGAAGACGAGCGACACCGACGTCCTCACCGTGATGGACACCCGGGCCGAGGCGCTGATCGTCGGGGCGATCATGGCGGCCCGGCCGCACGACGGGGTGCTCGGCGAGGAGGACGGTCTGCGGCCCGGCGACAGCGGGCTGACCTGGGTGATCGACCCGATCGACGGCACCGTGAACTACCTCTACGGGGTCGGGCCCTATGCGGTCAGTGTGGCCGTGGTCGAGGGCCAGCCGGATCCGGCGGAGTGGGTGCAGGTGGCGGGCTGCGTCTACGATCCGGTGGCCGACCGCCGGTACTACGCCTCGGCCGGCGACGGCGCCTTCCGGGACGGTGTCGCGCTGCCCGGCCCCCGGCCGGTCGAGCTCGGCCAGGCGCTGATCGGGACGGGGTTCGGGTACCTGCCGGGCCGGCGCCGGCGGCAGGCGCAGGTGCTGACCCGGCTGCTGCCCCGGGTGCGCGACATCCGGCGGATCGGGTGCGCCTCGCTGGACCTCTGCTACGTCGCGGCGGGGCTGCTGGACGGCTACTACGAGCGCGGGCTCAACCCGTGGGACCACGCCGCGGCGGGTCTGATCGCGCGCGAGTCCGGGGCGCGGGTCAGCGGGCCGCGCAACCGGCTGCCCGGCGCCGAGATGGTCGTCGCGGCCGACCCCTTCCTGCATGCGCACCTGGTCGAGCTGCTGGCGGAGGCCGACGCCTTCGGCGACGACTGAGGGCCCTAGCACATGACCACTGCGTGTCGCTTCCCGGGCGGGCGCCTGGCGGCGTTGTCGGCCACACCCACGTAGCTCCGCTACGAGGGCGGACCTCCGCCGTGCCAGCCATCCCGCCCGGAAACCGACACCACAGCGTTCATGTCCCGTCGCGCCCTGAGAGAACGTCCGAACCCGGCGTCCGACGTTCTCGACGGTCAGGTCAGGGCGGGCGTCAGCGCGGTCAGGCGGAGGGGGACACCGTGGTCGTGGGCCAGCTCCACCAGATTGTGCAGCTCGCCGAGGTAGGCCTGGGCCAGCTCTTCGTCGCCGTCGTCGCGGGCCTGGCTGACAGACAGGAGTACTTCGTCAACTCGTAGTTGGAGTTCGTTCTGGAACTCGTTCATGATCGGACCTCCCGGCTCTGGGGGGACCCCGCCACCTGGCGAATCCGCGGCTGTGGCCCGGTTCGCGGCGGCGATGGGGAATCTCAGGGTACTAGCAAATCAACGCGTATGTCAGGTGTGAACGGGCGATGGAGGCCTGCACTGTGGGTGAGAATCTCGTGAACTGCCGCCGAATCGTCCATGATGTGACTCAGGTCACTCCGGATCGCGCGCAAATGGGGGGCACGCGGGTGGACATCCCCTCCTGATACCCGCACAATTCTCCCCGCAACGTGGGTTGGGATGCGCGGGCACAAACTCGGGACGTCGAACGTTAGGTGCTGTCGCCCGGTTCCGCACGGTCGTGGACCGTCGTGACTGGGCATGTGATGTACCGGACGGAACGGAAAATTCTGAACTCGATTGATACCTGAACAACATGGTGATGACCACCTGGACAACGGCGTTCAGGGATGCACGAACACGAGACCAACGACACTGCGACACAGTGTCGACGAGAAGATCCAGGAGCTGACCGAATGGCAACTGACTACGACGCGCCACGCAAGACCGACGACGATCTCAACGAAGACTCGCTCGAGGAGCTGAAGGCCCGCCGGGCCGACAAGAACTCGGGCAAGGTCGACGAGGACGAGGCGGAGGCGGCCGAGGGCTTCGAGCTGCCCGGCGCCGACCTTTCCAACGAGGAACTGTCGGTGCGGGTGCTGCCGCGGCAGGCGGACGAGTTCACCTGCACGCAGTGCTTCCTCGTCCACCACCGCAGCCAACTGGCCAACGACGAAGGGGCTCCTGTCTGCAAGGAGTGCGCGGCCTGAGCGTGCAGATGACCGAGGCGCGCGAATCCACCGCCACCTACTCCGAACGCCTCTGGCCGGGGGCTGGAGCGTGGAGTTGCGTGCCCCTTGCGGCGCTCGGCTGCGCCCTCGTACTGCTGCCCTTCGGCGTGGTCGCCGGGGTGGTCGGGGCCGTGATCGGCTTCGTGCTGGTCACGGCCGGCCTGGTGCTGGCCTCTCCCCGGGTCGAGGTGTCGGACGGCCGGCTGCGCGCCGGGCGAGCCCGGATCGAGCTGGAGCTGCTCGGCGAGCCCGAGGCCTACCTCGGTGAGGACGCCCGCCTCCAGCGGGGCCCGAGCCTGGACGCGCGGGCCTACCTCCTGCTGCGCGGCTGGGTCGGCCCGGTGGTGCGGATCCCGGTGCTCGACGATGCCGATCCCACCCCCTACTGGCTGATCAGCACCCGCCAGCCGCTGCGGCTGATGTCGGCCCTGCGCCAGTCGTCCTGAGCGATCGAGGCCCCGGCGGGCGACCCGGGCCGGGCGCCGGCGACGGTCGCGTCGTCCCGGAGGGGCCGTCGTCGCGGGAATCGGGGAGGAGGGCGAGGGTTACAGTGCAGGACGTGCAACCGACGTCCATGTTGATCCGGCTGCTGGAGCCCTCGGCCCAGGCGCCGCACTATGCCCATCCCGGCGATGCCGGCGCCGACCTGCGGGCCGCGCACGACGTCCTGATCCCCGCCGGCGGCCGGGCGACTGTGCCGACCGGAGTGGCGATCGCCCTCCCGCCCGGAACGGTCGGTTTCGTCACCCCTCGTTCCGGCCTCGCGGCGCGCCACGGCATCACCGTTCTGAACGCGCCCGGAACGGTGGACGAGGGGTACCGAGGGGAGCTGCGGGTGACCCTGCTGAACACCGACCGGACGGATTTCCAGATCCGCGCCGGGGACCGGATCGCCCAGCTCGTCGTGCAACCCGTCCTCAAGGTCGCGTTCGTCCCGGTCGAGGCATTGCCGACGAGCGAACGGGGAACCGGTGGTTTCGGGTCGACCGGTGGGTTCGCCACTACAACGGACGAATCCGGCACCTACGATGCGGTTTCATCGTCATCAGGTGCTGTGGGAGATACACCGAGGAGAACGGAGAGCGCGACGTGAGCCTGTTCCGTCGTAAGAAGGCCGAAGTCGTCGAGCCCGAGCCCGACGAGGAGGCGCTCGCCCGCGAGGCCGCTCTGCGCGAGGAGGAGGAGGCCGAGCAGCAGCTGGCGGCCAGGGCGGCGGCCAGCGAGAAGCTGCGGCAGCGACAGGGTCCCAAGGACTCCGCCGAGGTCGAGGACGAGGAGATCGAGCGCATCGATCTGGGCGCGCTGCGGTTCGCGCCGCAGGAGAACCTCGAACTGCGGATGGAGGTGGTGCAGGAAGACCAGACGGTCCGTTCCGTCACCGCCGTGCTCGGCCAGTCCCAGGCACAGATACAGGTCTTCGCGGCGCCTCGTACCGCCGGGATCTGGGATGACATCCGGGCGGACCTGCTCGGCGAGATCGAACGTCAGGGCGGCACCGCGCAGGAGCGGCGCGGCACCTTCGGCGAGGAGATCCTGGCCAAGCTCTCGGCCCCCGGCCAGGGCGGCAAGGTCGTCCAGCATCAGACCCTCTTCATCGGTGTGGACGGGCCGCGCTGGTTCCTGCGGGCCGTCATCTCCGGGCCGGCCGCGGCGGACGAGAAGGCTCGCGCCCCGCTCGAGGACGCGATCAAGAACGCCGTCGTGCACCGGGGCCCGGAGGCGCTGCCGCCTCGCGAACTGCTGACGATGCACCTGCCGGCCGGTGCGCAGCGCCGCCCCGAGCCCGACCCGGAGCTCAACGGCGGGCGGATCCCGACCGCCCCGCCCGAGCGTGGGCCGGAGATCACCGAGATCCGCTGACGGGTCGGGACGTCGATGACGATCGCCAGGTCGATCCTGCTGTTCCTGATGGCCGCGGTGGCCGAGATCGGTGGTGCCTGGCTGATCTGGCAGGGGGTCCGCGAACACCGCGGCTGGGCCTGGATCGGCGCCGGCGTGATCGCTCTGGGAGCCTACGGGTTCGTCGCCACGCTGCAGCCGGACGCCAACTTCGGCCGGATCCTGGCCGCCTACGGCGGCGTGTTCGTCGCCGGCTCCCTGGTCTGGGGGATGGTGATGGACGGCTTCCGGCCGGATCGCTACGACGTCATCGGCGCGCTCATCTGTCTGGTGGGTGTCGCGGTGATCATGTACAGCCCCCGGCCCGGGTGACCGGGCCAGGTGACCGGGGGAGTTCTCCGGTCTGTGGACTGCCGCGAAGGGCCGTACTCTGGAACGGTGACTGAGTTGCAGGTCGGGTTGCGGTCGGCATTGAGCCGCCTCACCCGCTCGAACCGAAGCCTGGACGAGGTGGCGGAGCGCAAGCACAGCGCCGCCCTCGGCGGAACGCCCTGTGGTCAGCTGAAAGACCGGCACCGGGTGCAGATCGTCGGATCCCTGCGCAGCGTCTCCCTGCGGCCGCGGGCCGGGGTGCCGGCGCTGGAGGCGGAGATCTCCGACGGCACCGGCGTGGTGACGCTGATCTTCCTCGGCCGGCGCGAGATCCCGGGCATCACTCCCGGGCGCTGGCTGCGAGTGAGCGGACTGGTGGCCTGCGACGCCGGGCGTCGCACCATCTACAACCCGGGGTACGAACTGATCCCCGCGCCCCGTGGCTGAGCCGGTGGAGCCGGCCGGGGAGACCGCGTCGGACCATCCCGCCGGAGCGATCGGTCCCGGCGAGGCCAGGCCCAAGTCGGGTCTGAGTTCCGCGGCCGGAGAGGAGTTCTCGGTCGCGGCCGCGATAGGTGGACCCCGGGGTGTGGTCGAGTCGGTCGGTCCGCCGCTGTTGTTCATCGTGGCGTTCACCATCACCCGCGACCTCAAGCTGTCCCTGATCGTCGCCGTCGGGTTCTCGGTGGCGGCCCTGCTGCTGCGGGTGGTCACCCGGTCCGCCCCCACCCAGGCGCTGTCCGGGGTGCTCGGCATCGTCATCTGCGCCGCCTTCTCGATCCGCACCGGAGAGGCCCGCGACTTCTTCCTGCCCGGCTTCCTGATCAACGGCGGCTACGGCGCGGCGTGCCTGCTCTCGCTGATCCCGTTGCCGGCGTTCACCGTGGCCGGCCGCCGGCTCTCCGCCGGGTCCTACCCGCTGCTCGGTCTCTTCCTCGGCCCGCTGACCGGTGAGGGCCTGGGCTGGCGGGACTTCCGTCCGCGACGGCACGCCTATGTCGTGCTCACCGCGATGTGGGGCGCGTTCTTCCTGCTCAAGCTGGGTGTCCAGCTTCCGCTCTACCTGGCCGACCAGGTACAGATCCTCGGCGTGGCCAAGCTGGTGATGGGCGTTCCGTCCTACCTGCTCATGTGCTGGCTGACCTGGCTGACGTTGCGGCGGATCCCCAAGCAGGCCTGAGCCGGCCGCCGGCCCTGGGGTGCGCGCACGGTCGCGTTGACTGCCGACGGGTCGCGAAGGTACGCCCGGAGCGCAACCTTGGCGTGTCCGTCGTCGCCGTTCGCGGGTCTGCCGGGCCCGACCGTCACTGGGCGCGCTTGTGCAGCATCGCCCGCAGTTCGTCCTCGGTCTCGACCGCGGCGATGAAGACCAGCTCGTCGTGGGCCTCCAGGACGTCGTCCTGACTCGGGGCGATCGGCCGGAAGTCCCGGATGATGGCGGTCAGCACGCTGTCCGGTGGCCAGGCAACGTCGCCCACCCGGGTGCCGATGAACTTCGAGTCCTCCGGCAGGGTGAACTCGACCATCGCCGCCTGCCCCTGCTGCAGGGTGAAGAGCCGCACCAGGTCGCCGATCGAGACCGCCTCCTCGACCAGGGCGGTCATCAAGCGCGGGGTGGAGACCGAGACGTCCACACCCCAGGCCTCGTCGAACATCCACTCGTTCTTGGGGTTGTTCACCCGGGCCACCGTGCGGGGCACGCCGTACTCGGTCTTGGCCAGCAGCGACAGCACCAGGTTGGCCTTGTCGTCGCCGGTGGCGGCCACCACGACGTCCGCGCTCTCCAGGCCGGCCTCCGCGAGGGAGTCGACCTCGCAGGCGTCCGCGAGCAGCCATTCCGCCGCCGGGACCGACTCGTGCTTGATGGCCTCGGGCGAGCGGTCCACCAGCAGCACCTGATGGCCGTTGGTCAGCAGCTCCCGGGCGATCGAGCGACCGACCGAACCGGCCCCGGCGATGACGACCCGCATCGAGGCCTCCTCCTACAGTCGTGTCCGGCTGGCAGCCGTCGCGGTCGATGTTCTTGCAGTCAAGTCTGTTCGAGTCGGACCCGGTCCTGTCGGCCGTGTCCGGGCAGTCACGTCGTCGGCAGTCACGTCAGTCTCCCCGTCTCGAGCGCCGGCCCGGTCAGTCGTCGTCCACCGGTGGTTTGCCGAGCAGCCGTTCGACCTTGGCCACCCGCTCCACCTCGACGGTGAAGTACACCTGGTCGCCGTCCTGGAACATCATCTCCGGGTGCGGCAGCACACCCTTGCCGGTGCGGAGCACGAAACTCACCCGGGCTCCGGTGCGGTGCTCGATCGTGGTCAGCAGCTCGCCGACCCAGGCCTTGTCGATGGCGATCTCGGCCAGTTGCAGGTGGCCGCTCGGGTCGCTGAACATCGGTGCCGCCCCGTGCGGAAGCAGCCGGCGCAACACCTGGTCGCGGGCCCAGGCGACCGTCGCCACGGTCGGGATGCCCAGCCGCTGGTACACCTCCGCGCGCCGGGGGTCGTAGATCCGGGCCACCACGTTGTCGACGCCGAACGTCTCCCGGGCCACCCGCGCCGCCAGGATGTTGGAGTTGTCCCCGCTGGAGACGGCGGCGAACGCGAACGCGTCCTGCGTGCCGGCCTGGATGAGGGTGTCGCGGTCGAAGCCCATGCCGGTCACCGTCTTGCCCTCGAAGGTGCTGCCGAGCCGGCGGAACGCGTCCTTGTTCTGGTCGACGACGGCCACCGAGTGACCTCGCCGTTGCAACTCCCGTGCCAGCGAGGCTCCCACGCGACCGCAGCCCATGATCACGAAGTGCACGGGCTGAACCTACACCCGTCCAGGACGTAGCATTCCGGCACGTGAGTGCAATCGATGCGGTCAAGCGTGTGCTGGTCGGGCGTCCCTTCCGCAGTGACGCTCTGGCGCACACGCTGCTGCCCAAGCGCATCGCCCTGCCGGTCTTCGCCTCCGACGCCCTGTCGTCGGTGGCGTACGCCCCGAACGAGATCTTCCTGACCCTGTCCGTGGCCGGTCTGGCCGCGTACACCTTCTCCTGGAAGATCGGCATCGCCGTCGCCCTGGTGATGGTGGTCGTCGTGCTCAGCTACCGCCAGAACGTGCACGCCTACCCCTCCGGGGGCGGCGACTACGAGGTGGCCACCGTCAACCTGGGGGCCAACGCCGGGCTGACCGTGGCCAGCGCGCTCCTGGTCGACTACGTGTTGACGGTGGCCGTGTCGATCTCCTCGGCCGCGCAGTACGCGGCGTCGGTCATTCCGTTGATCCGCGGTCACGAGGCGGTGCTGGCCGTCGTCGGGGTGATCCTGCTGACCACGATGAACCTGCGCGGCGTGCGCGAGTCCGGCGCGCTGTTCGCCGTCCCCACCTACATCTTCATGGTCGTCATCATGGCGATGGGGGTCACCGGCCTGGTGCGGATGTGGGCGGGCGACCTGCCGATGGCCGAGAGCGCCCGGTACACCGTCGAGACCGCCCCGCAGTACGACTCGGGCCTGGCCAGCGCGGTCGGGGTGTTCCTGCTGTTGCGCGCGTTCTCGTCCGGCTGCGCGGCGCTGACCGGGGTGGAGGCGATCAGCAACGGCGTGCCGGCCTTCAAGAAGCCGAAGAGCCGCAATGCGGCGACCACGCTGGCCCTCCTCGGCGGCATCGCGATCGTGATGATGATGTCGATCGTGCTGCTCGCCCACCGGATGGGCGTCGTCTACGTGGACGAGGTCGCCCCCTGGGACGATCTGCGACTGAACGGGCAGCTCGGCCTGGAGTCGCCGAACCACTTCGACGTGATCTTCGCCGACGGCAGTCAGTACCACCAGTCGCCGATCATCGGCCAGGTGGCGGCCGGCGTCTTCGACTTCTTCCCGCCGATGGTGTGGGTGATCACCGCGGCCACCGGCGTCATCCTGCTGCTGGCCGCGAACACCGCCTTCAACGGGTTCCCGGTGCTCGGCTCGATCCTCGCCAAGGACGGCTATCTCCCGCGCCAGCTGGCCGGTCGCGGTGACCGGCTCACCTTCAGCAACGGCATCGTCATGCTGGCCGCGGCTGCCATCCTGCTGATCGTCGTCTTCGACGCCGAGGTCTCCCGGCTGATCCAGCTGTACATCATCGGGGTGTTCGTCTCGTTCACGCTGTCGCAGACCGGCATGATCCGGCACTGGACCCGCGAGCTGCGCCTGGCCACCGACAACCGGACGCGCCTGGCGATGCAGCGCTCCCGGGTCATCAACGCCGTCGGCCTGGCGATGACCGGCACCGTGCTGGTGATCGTGCTGATCACCAAGTTCCTGCTGGGGGCGTGGATCGCGATCGTGGCGATGATCGTGATCTTCCTGCTGATGCGCGGCATCCGGGCGCACTACGAGCACGTCTCGCGGGAGCTCGACCTGACCACCGCTGACCTGTCCGCGGTGAAGGCGCTGCCCTCCCGGGTGCACGCGCTCGTCCTGGTCTCCAAGGTGCACCTGCCGACCGTGCGGGCGCTCGCCTACGCGCGGGCCGGCCGGCCGTCCACCATCGAGGCGATCACGGTGGACGTCGACCCGGAGGAGACCGCGCGGACCCGCAAGGCCTGGGACGATCTGGCGATCCCGGTCACCCTGCGCGTGCTCGCCTCGCCCTACCGGGAGATCATCCGGCCGGTGCTGCGGTACGTGAAGAGCCTGCGCCGCTCCAGTCCGCGCGACCTCGTCGTGGTCTACGTGCCGGAGTACGTGGTCGGGCACTGGTGGGAGCAGGTGCTGCACAACCAGACCGCGCTGCGACTCAAGGGCGCCCTGCACTTCACCACCGGTGTCGTGGTGGCGTCGGTGCCCTGGCAGCTGGCCTCCTCGGCGCAGGCGGAGGAGCGGATGCGGGCGCACTTCACCGACACCCGGGCCGGCGACGTGCGCCGGGGGTTGCCGCCGGGGACGCCGTCCGAGACCGGGGCGATGCCGAAGATCGACCGGAAGTAGGAGACTGGCGGGCGGGCCGGCGCGCATACGCGACACTGGACGGGTGCCGTCAGTCATCAGTGAGCAGCCCCGGGCCGGGACGCCGCTCCGGGTCGGGGACGTCGTCGAGCTGGAGGTCGGTGCCTTCGCCCACGGCGGGCACTGCGTCGCCCGGCATGACGGCCGGGTGGTCTTCGTGCGGCATGCGCTGCCGGGGG
>JBDIAG010000065.1:0-11577 GCA_039812305.1 Actinomycetales bacterium
TGCCGAACGTCGACGCCGACGATGGGTCAAGGTCGGGCCCCAGCGGGGTAGTCGATTCGTTCGCTGCGGCCGGTACGCAGGGAGACTGTCGCGGCTTCCGCGATGGCCTGGGCTTTGAGGCCGTCCGACAGTGAGGGGGCGATCGGCTCGCCGCGTTCGAGCGCATCGACGAAGTGCGCGAGCGAGGCGGCGTAGGTTGGCTTCATTCGGTCGAACCAGCTGGCGTGGAGGCCGTTCTCGACGACTTCGCCCAGACCGTAGCGGGTGACCGCACCGGAACGATGGCGCCGGGCCTCGACCAGGCCGTTCGATCCCAGGACCTCGATTCGTTCGTCGTAGCCGTAGCCGGTCCGTCGTGAACAGTCGATCTGCACGAGCGCGCCGCTCGGCAAGGTCAGTGTGCAGACGGACGTGTCCACGTCGTTGTACTCAGCCAGGCGAGGGTCAGCCAGGGGTGAGCCGGCGGCGAAGATCGTGACAGGGTCTTGCCCGCAGATCCAGAGGGCAAGGTCGAAGAAGTGCACGGTCTGGTCGCGAAACTGTCCGCCGGAGACGGCGATGTACTCCAGCGGCGGCATCTCCGGGCCGCGCGAGGTCAGCTGGATCAGAGCGACGTCGCCGATGCCGCCGGAGGTCACGACTCGTTGCAGTTCGGCGTAGTCGGCGTCGAACCTGCGATTGAAGTTCACCATGGCCCGGGCGGACGGGCCGGCATGTCGAACGACCTCGGTTGCGTGCGTCAGGTCGAGGTCGATCGGCTTCTCGCAGAGCACGGCGATGCCGGCGTCGATCGCACGTCGCAGATGCTCGGCGTGCGTATTGGTCGACGACGCCACGAAGACGGCGTCCACCACGGCCGGGTCGAAGACCTCGTCGAGGTCGGTGGCGGCCCGAGCACCGTGCCGCCGGGCGAGTGCGTCGGCACGGTTGATGTCCACGTCGTAGACGAGGACGAAGTCGACGTCCGGATTGGACGAGAGGTTTGCCGCGTGCACGGAGCCGATGAAACCGGCCCCGATCAGGGCGAAGCGCTGCATGTCTACAGAGACCCTTCTGAGGAGGTGGGGGCGGTCCATGCGCCTCCGGCGGTGTGGGAGGCGGCTACCGCCTCGACGAACTGCACGCCGATCAGTCCGTCGATACCCGTCGGAAAGGACAGATCGCGGATAGTCGACGGCAGGCCATCGCTGCGAGCTCGCACTTCGTCGGCGACGTCCCGATAGAAGTTGGCGAAAGCTTCCAGGAATCCTTCTGGATGCCCGAGCCCGACCCGAGTGAGGCGGGAGGCATCGTCGGACAGGCTGCTCATGCCCTCGGTCAGAATCGTGGTTTCGCCGGCGAGGTTCTGCACGCTCAAGTGATGCGGATCTTCATGCTGCCACTCGAGACTGCCGTGATCGCCGAACACCCGGATCCGTAGACCGTGGTTGTGTCCCGTCGCCGCCATGCTAGCCCAGAGTCGGCCGGGGACGTCACCCTCGAACCGGATCGCCACGGTCGCGTTGTCGAATACCTGTCGCCCGGGAACGAAAGTGTGCAGCTGACCGGAGACTTCGGTGGCATTCAACCCGGTGATGTACCGAGCAAGGTGGTAAGCGTGAGTGCCCAAGTCTCCTACCACGCTAGGGAATCCCGCGATATCCGGATTGGTGCGCCAGCTCGCCTGCTTGTGCCCGGTCAGCTCGAGAGGGGTTGCTGCCCAGCCGGATGCGTGCTCGACATCGACGAACGTCACCCGACCGACGAAGCCGTCGCGGACCAGTCGGGCCGCGTGCCGCACCATGGCGTAGGCGGAGTAGCAGTGTGGCACCGCAAGCAGGACGCCACGCTCGTCCGCGATCCGGACCAGCTCGGCGGACGTCCGAGAGTCCTTCGTCAACGGCTTCTCGCAGACGACGGCGATACCCGCCTCGAGGAATGCCTTGGCGATCTCGAAGTGCGAGTCGTTAGGCGTCGCAACGATCGCGAGGTCGATGCCGTCTTCGCGCTGGGACTCCCGCAGGACCATCTCGCGGAAGTCGACGTAGACCCGGTCCGCCGGAACACCGAGTCGTGCGGCCATGGCTGCCGATTCGTCCGAGGAGCGGCCGAACACTCCGCCGTCCAGCCGGAACTGGTCGTCGAGGCGAAGCGCGAAACGGTGTGTCTTCCCGATGTCGGCGCCGACGCCTCCACCCACCATGCCGGCGCTGAGCTGGCGGCTTCCCGGTGCGGTCATTCGGTACTCCTCGTCTACTGGGTGTGGATGGCCTCGCGGCAGCACTCCCGCACGTTATGGACCGGTCCAATTTTGTCCATCAACCGGCCGGGCGTCAAGTGTGATCTGCCCGCAACCCGTACACTTCACGCATGCCCGAGTCCGAGTCAGCGCCGGTGAATCGGTCGGGTCTGATCGAGCGTCCGGTCACCATCCGCGATGTGGCTGAGCGTGCGGGCGTGTCGAAATCACTTGTGTCACTGGTGCTTCGAGGGTCGACACAGGTGAGTGACGCGCGCCGCGAAGCGGTTCTGAAGGCGATATCGGAGCTGAACTACCGACCGAACCGAACGGCGCGGGCTCTTACGACGGCACGTACGGATACCGTCGGCGTTCTGCTGAACAACTTGTCCAATCCGTGGTTCGTCGACCTGTTGGACGGGCTCAGCGCCGCGCTGCACGCGTCCGGGTTGGCGCCCGTTCTGGCCGCCACGGATATCGACCGAAGAGTCGGACGGTCATCCGTGGCAGCTTTGCTCAGTCAGCGGGTGGACGGACTGATCGTCGTCGGCACGACCGACGAGAAGGACGCGATTGCTGCTGCGGCGAAAGAGGTCTCGATCGTCTTGGCGGGTACTCGGGAGCCGCGCGTCCCCCATATGGATATCGCGGTCAACGACGACGAAGGTGGCGGACGACTGGCTACGGAGCATCTCATCGGCCTCGGCCATCGACGGATCGCCCATCTCCAGGGGCCGGGGGATGTCGGCGATCTGCGGTTGGCCGGCTATCGGACCGCGATGCTGGCTGCCGATCTCGATCCCGGCGAGTATCTGGAGACGGGCGGCATGAGCGAGGAGAGTGGCTATGCCGCAACCCGTCGGCTTCTCGCCCGGGCCGATCGCCCGACCGCGATCTTCGCCTTCAATGACATTGCGGCGATCGGCGCGATGTCGGCCGCCGCGGACGGAGGTTTGTCCATCCCGCGGGATCTGTCACTGGTGGGCTACGACAACACCTACCTGGCACGGATTCGGCATATCTCGCTGACGTGCGTCGACAACGGGAGCTTCGCGGTCGGCGTCCAAGCGGGCCGATTCCTCATCGAGCGGCTGGATGCCCCGGGCCTGTCCGGTCGTTTGTACTCGGCGCCCACGCAGCTGCACGTACGAGGTACCAGCGGGCCCGTGCCAGGTTGAGGCGCGACTTCTTCCCAGTTCGTCATCCCGACGTGCCGGTGCCGGCCACGGGAAGGCGGCGTCGCATGATCAAGCTTGACGACGTGCCGGAGTATCGGCCGCACATCGCGCACGTGCCGGCGGTGTCAGTGCCGACTGCCAGATGGCGGAGTGTTCGCTGCACTCCTCGATACGTGCGTCCGGTGGCCCAGCCTGCAGCGTGGAGCCGGTCAGTGGGGCAGTGCTGCGTCAGGGCTGCAAGGCGCGGCGGAGCATGCCGATCAGCAACGAGGTGATGCGGGGGAGGTCGGCCGGATCCGGTGGTGCCTCGAGCAGCCACGTGTCGATCGCCTGGCCCATGCCGTAGGCGACGGCGAGAATGAGTCCCGTCGGCAGGTCGGTCCGGATGGCGCCGAGGCGTTGGCCGGTCGTGACTGCCTCGATCAGCCACGGCTGCACCGTCCCCTCCAGCTCTCGTAGCAGGCGCTGGCCCGCGGGGCTGGACGCCGCGGCCGTCCAGCCGCGCAACAGGGCGGCGAGCTCGGGCTGCTCGCCCAGAGCGCGCATCGCGCGGAGGTAGAGCCCCGTCAGGGCGTCCCAGAACTCGTCCGGGTCCGAGGTGGCGGGGATCTCGAGCGGGCCCTGGCGACGGAACAACTGCTCCAGCCCGGTGCGCGCGACGTGCGCGTAGAGGTCCTCCTTGCCGTCGAAGTAGTAGTAGAGCGATCCCTTGGAGATGCCTGCCGTGGCGATCACCCGGTTGAGCGAGGCGTCGTGGAAGCCGTGCTCGGCGAACTCGGCGAGCGCGGCACGCTCGATCGCCTGCTGCTGGTTCGGGGCGAGGCGGGCGAACCGGGGGCTGGGCATGCCAGATCGTACGGCGACCGGCTCACGCGACCGTGAAGGCGGGCAGGTCGACGCGGTCGCGGAAGCTGCGGCCCATCGCGATATCCGCCATCTTCGGCAGCCCCATCAGCCGCATCACGGTGTTGCGGACGAACAGTTGGCGGCGGTTGGCGGGGGCGAAGCTCGTCCTGAGTCCGATCGCGCCGGTCTGCTTCGACCGCAGCAGCGGGAGGAGCCGCCGTTCGTAGCCGGTGAAGGCCTCGACGTGGTCAGGGTGCGCGGCCAACTCGGCAGCCAGGGTGTAGGCCTGCGCCATCGCCAGCGCGGATCCCTGCCCGGCCAGCAGGGACGGGGAGGATCCCGCGTCACCGATCAGTGCGACCCGGCCGCGATGCCAGGTCGGCATCCGCACCTGGGCCACGGTGTCGAGATAGAGGTCGGCGGCAGCGGGCAGTTGGTCGAGGATCGCCGGCACCTCCCACCCGCCCCCGGTCAGCGTGTCCCTCAGTAGCGCCTCTTGCCCCGCGCGATCGTCGATGGGCAGGGGGCCGTCGTGGCTGAATGTGATGAGGAACAGGGTGGCATCGTGGCGCAGCGACAGGCGCATGGCCTGGAAGCCCACCTCGGCGTACATAAACGCCACGAGTTCGTCGCGCGGTCGGTAGCCGTCCGCCTCGAACGCGGCGACGGCCGCTCCGAGCGGATGCAGGTAGGCCTCGTCGGGACCGAACGCCAGGCGACGCACCACGGAGTGGAGACCGTCGGCGCCCACCACCAGATCGAACGTCCGGGTGCCGCCACTGCGGAAGCGGACGTCGACCTGCCGGCCGGTGTCGGTGAGCTCGGCGATCGTGTCGCCCCAGATGATCTCGACGCGATCGCGGACGGTGGCCAGGATCGCCTCGGCCAGCTCGGAGCGCGCGATGCTGACGTAGCGCAGGGACGGGCCCATGATCTTGTCGGGACGCAACGTGGCGAAGCCGCGCCCGGCTCGGTCGACGGCCCGGGCTCCGCTGAGCACGTATCCGCGGCGCCGCAGCTCCGGCACCAGGCCCATCCGCTCGGCGACGTCGAACCCGGCTCCCCAGAAATCGACGAGGTAGCCCCCACGCCGCGGCCCTGGGGCCCGTTCGACGATCGTCGGTTCGTGCCCTGCCCGCAGCAGCCAGTGGGCCAGGGTCGGTCCGGCAATCCCCGCGCCGACGACGAGTATGCGCATGACAGCCTCCAACCAGTGGTTCGACTGCCAGTTTAGACCACCGGTCTAGACTTGCACCAGAGCAACTTCGGCTTCGAACGCGCCGGCGAGTTCAGACCTGATTCACGTCGACGATCACACGTCCTCGCAGTTTGCCGTCGAGCAGTTGCGAGGCGGTGGGGATGGCCTCGTGTAGGCCGATCGTCTGGGCGATCAGGCCTAGTTTGGTGGGGTCGAGGTCGGCGCCGAGGCGTTGCCAGGCGGTGAGTCGCTCGTCGCGGGGGCACATCACGCTGTCGATGCCGGCCAGGGTGACGCCGCGCAGGATGAAGGGCGCGACGGTGGCGGGAAGGTCCATGCCGCCGGCCAGCCCGCACGCGGTGACGACGCCTCGGTAGCGGGTGCTCGCGCAGAGGTTGGCCAGGGTGTGGCTGCCGACGACGTCCACCGCTCCGGCCCACCGCTCCGTGGCGAGCGGTTTGCCGGGCTGCGCGAACTGGGCGCGGTCGATCACCTCGGCAGCGCCGAGCCGGGTGACGTAGTCGGCCTCGTCGGGACGGCCGGTGATGGCGACCACCGAGTAGCCGAGTTTGCTCAGGACGGCGGTGGCGACGCTGCCGACGCCGCCCGACGCGCCGGTCACGGCGATCTCCCCGCTGTCGGGCGTCACGCCGTACCGTTCGAGGGCGAGGACGCAGAGCATCGCGGTGTAGCCGGCGGTCCCGATCGCCATGGCCTGCTCGGGGGAGAACTGTTCCGGCAGTGGCACGAGCCAGTCGCCCCGGAGGCGGGCCTTCTGGGCCAGTCCGCCCCAATGCCGTTCTCCCACACCCCAACCGTTCAGGACGACACGATCGCCGACCCGATAGTCGGCGTGGCTGCTCTGCTCCACGACGCCGACCAGGTCGATGCCGGGCACCATCGGGAAGTGGCGGACGATCTTGCCGCGGCCGGTGATGGCCAGGGCGTCCTTGTAGTTGAGCCCGGAGTAGCCGACCTGCACGGTCACGTCCCCGTCAGGCAGCTGCGCCTCGTCGATGTCCGCGACGCTCGCGCGGTAGCCCGCGTCGTCGTCCTCGATCAGTACTCCGGTGAACATGGGGTTCCCCTGACGTCGAGTGGTGGTGTGGTCGTCCGATCGATATTAGACCAGTCGTCTACGAAAAGGTGAGTGGTGATCGTGGCCGAGTGGCGGGGGGATCTCAGACCGAGTGCCGAGGCGCCCGCAGAGCGGCCCGGAACAGCTCTGCGAACATGCGCAGCGGTTCGTCGCACCGCTCCAGCTTGGCGTGCAGGACTGCGCCTTCCCACCCGATCCAGAAGGCGACGGCCAGGCGTTCGCAGTCGGTGTCGTGCGGCATGTCGCCGGCGTCCCGGGCAGCCTCGAGGCACCGTGCCACGCGTGCCTGCCAGCCCCGCAGGACTTCCTGCAGTTGGCTTCGGAAGGCCTCCGGCAGGGCGCTCATCTCCTGGCCGAGATTGCCGATCAGGCATCCCCGTCGGAAATCGTGACGGGCCATGCCCTGTGCCGCGTCTCGGCAGAAGGCGTCGATCCGCTCCAACGGGGCCAGGTCTTCATCGGTGAGGAAGCGATCGAGCTTCCGCGCGAAATACCGGTCATACGCGGAGATGAGTTCCGCCCCGAAGGCTTGCTTGCTGTCGAAATAGTGGTAGAAGGAGCCTTTCGGCACACCTACGGACTTGAGTATCTCGTCGATGCCGGTCGCCGAGTATCCCTTCTCGGTGAGCGCCGCAACGCCCGCTCGGCACAGGAGCTCACGAGTCTCCCGGTAGTCACCGGCCGCTTTGGGCGGGCGGCCACGCCGGCGCGGCGAGGTCGAGACGTCGGGCACGGGCTGACCGCCTCACTTCTGGACGGGACGACACAACAAGAGTAGACGCGTCTCCGCGGGCCTGGCTCTGCGCGCGAAGCGACTGCCGATGAGGACATCTTCTCCGCCGGCGTCGCCGCCCAGGCGTTTTCACTCTTATTCTTGCTGTCCATCTAAAGTTAGTGTTACTCTAAAAATACTGCAACATCAAGTTGTGAGGAGGATCGTCATGGACGAGGTGCTGGCGGTGCAGCACCGCTTCGACGAGGCCGAGCTGCACGCCGACCGGGAGGCACTGGAGGAGCTGATCGCGGACGACTTCCGGTCGATCGGGCCGAAGGGCTTCGTGATGAACAAGCGCCAATGGATCGACCGGCACGGTCAGTTCCGCTACCACGAGCTGCGTACGAGCGAGATGGAGGCCGTCCGCTACGGGGATGCCGCGATCGTGCGCGACGTGCAGACCAACCACGCCAGCTACGGCGACCAGGAGGTGCGGCTGAGCGTGCGTGTCAGCCAGACGTGGGTCAAGCACGAGGGGTGCTGGCGGCTGGCCGGCATCCAATTCAGCCCGATGGCCGCCGCATGAGCGCCCCGACCGGCTCGGCCCCGCCGGGGCTGCGGGAACTGAAGAAGCAGCGCACCCGCACGGCGATCACCGACGCGGCGCTGAGGCTGTTCCTGGACCGTGGTTTCGACGATGTGACGGTCGCCGAGGTGGCCCGCGCCGCGGAGGTATCCCAGGCGACGGTGTTCAACTACTTCCGCACCAAGGAAGATCTCGTCTTCGACCGGCTGGACCAGTTCTGGGGCCGCCTCTTCGATGCCGTCGAGCACCGGTCAGGCGGCCACGGCATCGTCGACGCCGTCGAGGCGTTCCTGCTGCACCAGGAGCCGACCTCACTCTCGCCGGAGCGTGAGGAGCGATTGGCGGCGATCGGGCGCATGATCGCCGACAGTCCAGCTCTGCTCGCCCGTGAGCGAGCTTCCTACGACGACGCCGCGATCGCACTCGCCGAGGTGATCACGCGGACCACGACGCTCCGCGTGGACGCCATCGCGGCAGCACACATGATCCTCGGCGTCCACAAGTCCCTCGTCGCCTATACCCGCGAACAGGCCGCTCTCGGTACCAGCGGCGAAGCGCTCGCCCACCGCGTGGCCGCCCGCACCCGCAGCGGCTATGCCCTGCTGCGGCGGGGCCTCACCGAATAGCCGCGCCCGCTGACCCGAGAGGAACGCAGGATGAAGACCAGCATCAGCGTCACGAACTTCTCCTGGCGCGACCGCAGCCTTGCCGAGAGCTTGACCGAGGTCGCCGAGGCCGCGGATACCGGCGGCGTGGACGGGTTGTGGGTAGCCGACCATTTGCTGCAGACCGACCCCTACGGGGCCCGGCCGGGCGAGACCGAGATGCTGGAGGCGTACACCACCCTCGGATATCTCGCCGCCCGCACCTCACGCCTCCGCCTCGGCACCTTGGTGAGTGCGGCTACTTTTCGCCCACCGACCCTGCTCGTCAAGGCGGTCACCACCCTCGATGTGCTCTCCGGCGGGCGTGCCCTGTTCGGCGTCGGCGCCGGCTACCAGGCCGACGAGGCCGCCGCGATGGGCCTCCCGCTCCCGCCCCTGCCGGAACGGTTCGACCGGCTGGAGGAGACCCTGCAGATCGCGCTGCGGCTGTGGTCCGACGACACAGCGCCGTACCAGGGGGCGTACCACACCCTGACTGCCCCGGTCGGAAGTCCCCTGCCAACCTCCCGCCCACACCCGCCGATCCTCATCGGCGGCACCGGCGAGAAGCGGACGCTACCGCTGGTCGCCCGATACGCGGACGCCTGCAACGTCTTCGACCTCCCCGACGGCGGCGAGACCGCACGCCGCAAACTCTCCATCCTCCGAGATCTGTGCGAGAAGATCGGGCGACGCTACGACGGAATCGAGAAGATCATGGCGACCCGTCTCATGCCCGATGAGAGTGTCGCCGAGCTCGCGGACCGCTGCGCCGGTTTCGCGGACCTCGGAATCGACCACGTCGTCGTTCTCACCACCGGACCCTGGACCTTTGACTCCGTCGACACCATCGTCCAGACCGCCCGGCAACTGGCATGAACCGACTCGTCGAGCACAGCGCATTCGCCCCGATGACGAGATCGCGCCGGAGTTCCGGGGTCTGGGGTTCGGCGCGGCCGCGGCCCGGGCAATGGTGGAACACGCACTTGCCAGCGGCGAGGTCGATCACGTCCTTGCGCACACCCTGCCCGGCCCGAATCCGTCCACGGGGGTGCTGGTGTCGCTCGGCTTCGAGCACACCGGCGACCAGGACGACGCCGAGGTCGGCGTCGTCTGGGAGTGGAGGTGGACCCGACCGTTGGACGGATAGGGCGCGGGCCACGCGTCGTCCGCCGAGAAGCACTCTGCCCTTACGGGCATGCGGTGCTGCCTCGAAGGACCGATCTCGCGGAACTGACGTCGATCCCTCGCGCGCAGGAGACTGAACCGGTGGAGCGCGGACGCGAGCGGGCGGCCGATGCGCCGAGACGGGCGCGTCCCGATGCCGCTGCGCGACGGGACTCCTCGTCGACCGGCGCGTCCGAACTGCTGAGAATGCAGCGGCTGGCGGGCAACGCGGCGGTCGCCGCGAGCCTGGGAAGCCGGATCGTGGTGCAGCGCCACGCCAAACCCGGAGATCTCGACGAGGCCAAGAAGGATCTCTATGCCTGGCTCGTCGGCTTTCACGGCGACACCGAGAAGGTTCTGACGACCCTGCTTCTCCAGAAGGCCGGGCGCGCGGAGCTGCAGAAGAAGTACGACGCCGACTATCAGCGCTCGCTCGCGCAGGATCTGAGCGTGCTGGGCGGGGACGACACGATCCGCGCCCGCCGCTATCTCGAATACGGGACGTTGCGTCCCGCGGACAAGATCTATATCGCCATCCACGGAAAGCTGACCGACAACACCACGGTCATGCGCGTGGTCAAGGAGATCGGCGCCAATCGCGCGGCGGCCGAACAGGACTTCGCGAAGGAGTACGGCGCCGAATACCCCAGTGAGGTGAAGCTGCCGGACGGCCAGTCGAGTCGCGTCGCCGGCGCACTCATGACGGAAATGCTGTCCGCCGATTTCGCCGACCGGTTCCGGGTGTTGGCGATCCTGGCCTTCGGCAAGCCGCGTGCCGCCGACGACGTGAAGATCGCGACGGTGCAGCCCACCAACAACGTCGAGTTGTTGTTCGACGCATTGCAGCGGGAGAAGCCCGAGACGATTCGCGCCGACTTCGAGAAGTCCTACGACGTTCCGCTCAAGGACTACCTGAGCCGCGAGACGTCCCTGCACACCAAGGCCCGCGCCTTGATGCTGATCGATCCCGACGTTCGCGAGGAGGACCGTCTGATCAGGACCGTCGAGATCGCCACCTCCGGTTATACGACGGCCGACGCGGATTTCATCTTCGACGCGGTGCGGCACGCGAGCGACAAGCAGCTGGAGAAGTTTCGCGCCGCGTTGGCCAGCAAGGATCCCCGGCTCAAGGACATCGACGCCACGTTCGGCGGCATGAACAAGGAACAGCGCAGCCGGTTCGACGCACTGGTGGGCGTGGGCGACGACTCGGGGATTCTCGCCGACCCGGTCGTGAAGCGACTCCGCGCCGAAGGCGGCGCCGGGGAGGATGGCGTCTTCGAGACGCTGAAGAACGCCACCGGCCCTGCCTATGCGGCCTATCGGGCGAACTACACCGAGGGCACGCCGCTCTACCGGTTCACGCAGGAGTTTCTCACCCCGCCGCAGAAGGGCTGGCTACTCAGCTACGTGTTCGCGCCGTTCAAGGATCGCCTGAACTACGTGATGGCGAATCCCGGGCACGACGACTACATCGTGTTTCTGCTGTCGGCGTTCGCCGACGCCGCGACGCGCCGGGATCTCGCCCGGGACGCAGATTTCGGCAGCAGATTCACCAAGCTGTCGACGGCCACGCAGAACAGAGTGCTCATGGTCATGCGGCCGGACGACATGACGCCCCAGGAACGGGCCGTCTGGCTGGACGAGGCCGTCAAACGGGAGACCGGCAGCGGCGCCGGATCGATCACCGCGGCCGCCGGCGCGCTCGCCGACGAGAACCGCGAACTCCAGACCGCCAAGGCCCGGGCGGAGGCGAGCGGCACACCACTCACCCCCGGTCAGCAAGCCGAACTGGACGGCTTGGCTGCCAGGACCGAGGGTGCCCTGCAAGCGTTCGTCAAGTACCGCGATGAGCTCGAAGCGACGCTGGACACCGCCGTGGGACTGGCCGCCAGCATCCTGGCCGGGTTGGCCACCGGCGGCGCG
>JBDIAG010000066.1:0-11551 GCA_039812305.1 Actinomycetales bacterium
TCTGGCAACGCACGAGGGATGCCAGCCGAGGATGCCCGCACCCACCCCAGCAATCTCCCGCTCACCCTCTTCCCCGTCGACCGAGGTCCTCGGGCCCGCCAGGGTTCGATCCCCTCACCGGCGCAGAAGATCGCACCTCTCTCGAACTCGCCTAGAAATTCCGTACGCCGTACGCTAAGCTGGAAGAGTTCAGTACGGCGTACGGAGAAGAATGATCCACACCGAGTCACTCACCCGAACCTTCCGCTCCGGCAAGCAGACCGTCGAGGCTGTCCGAGGTATCGATCTCGACGTCGCCGAGGGCGAACTGGTGGCCTTCCTCGGCCCGAACGGCGCGGGCAAATCCACCACTCTGCGGATGCTCACCAGCCTGTTGCCGCCCACCTCGGGCCACGCCCGGGTCTGTGGGCTGGACGTCGCGAGCGATCCGGCCGGCGTCCGATCCCGCATCGGCTACATCGGCCAGAAAGACGGCGGCGGCCATAACTATCGCGTCTGGGACGAACTCCTCATGCAAGGACGGTTCTACGGTCTCGACAAGGCCACGGCGAAGTCCCGGGCCACCGAGTTGATGACGTCCCTCGATCTGGAGGGCATGCAGATGCGCAAGGTCAGCTCGCTCTCGGGCGGCCAGAAGCGACGGCTCGACATCGCCCTCGGCCTGATCCACGCCCCGCGGCTGCTGTTCCTCGACGAGCCCTCGACGGGGATGGATCCGCAGAACCGGGCGAACCTGTGGGAGCACATCGGCCGGCTGCGCGCCGAGTACGGCACGACGATCGTCCTGACGACCCACTATCTCGAGGAGGCCGACGCGATGGCCGAACGCGTGGTGGTGATCGACCACGGCATGATCATCGCCGACGACACCTCGTGCGCGCTCAAGGCCACCCTCGCCGGCGACCGGATCACCCTCACCGTGGCGGAGGCCGACGCGAACACGGTCCGCCAGACCGCCGGCCGCATCGGCACGGAATTCGCCGATACCGGCGGGTCCCGGCCGGAGATCTCCTTCCGGGTCGACTCCGCGCCGGCTCAGTTGCCGGGGCTGCTTCGCGAGCTGGCCGCTCGGGATGTCGACGTCCTCGCCGCCACCCTGCGCCAGCCCACCCTCGACGACGTCTTCCTGACCCTCACCGGTCGCAGCCTGCGCGAAGGGGGCGAGGCCTGATGACCGCCACCATCGCCCGCGACGTCGTCCGTCCCGTCCCGGTGCGCCGCAGCGTCTGGTCCGATATCGGCGCGGTCTGGATGCGCGAGTCGCTGACCATCCTGCGGGACCCGTTCTCGCTGATCTTCTCGCTGCTCCAGCCACTGGTCTTCCTCGGGCTGTTCGGTCCCCTGCTCGCCGGCGTGGCCGGGCCCGGTCTGCCCGCCAGCAGCACCCTGCAGTGGTTCCTGCCCGGCGTGGTCGTCATGATCACGATGTTCGGCACCTCGATGACCGGCTCCAACCTGCAGTTCGAGATCATGACCGGCGCCTTCGAGCGGATCCTGGCCACCCCCCTGTCCAGGCCGGCGCTGATGATCGGTCGCGCCTTGAAGGAGCTGACGCCACTGATCGTCCAGGCCGTGTTGATCGTCCTGGTCGCGTGGCCGTTCGGCTTCGTCGTCCATCCCGGCCATATCGCGGTCGGACTGGCCATCCTCGGCGTCTTCGGGGTGGGCGTCGGGTCGCTCTCGTACGCGTTGGCGATCGCCACCCGCAAGACCGAGTGGATGTTCTGGGCGGTGCAGCAGACGATGCTCTTCCCGCTGCTCATCCTCTCCGGGATGATGCTTCCGCTGGAGACGGGCCCGCAGTGGATGCAGATCGCGGCCAGGCTCAACCCGCTCACCTACATCGTGGACGCGGAGCGCGTGCTCTTCTCCGGCACCTTCGGCGCGGACGCCGGGTACGGCGCGATCGCGGCCGTCCTCACCTGCGCGATCGGCCTGCTGGTCGGAGTGAGGGCCATCCGCACCAGCGCGTTCTAACCCCGTCCGGACGACGGCCCGCCCGGCCCCACCGGGCGGGCCCTCGCGCGTGAGCCACGTCATACCCGGAACGGGAAGTGCTTGGCGACGACGCGTGCTGTGCTTGACGTACCAACCATCGTGGCCCGACGCAGTGCCGCCCACGACGGAAAGGGAATCGACGCAGATGGGCGTCCACTCCTCTCTCGACAATCTCGACACGACCCTCGACCGGTCCGTCCCGGAATCAGCCGGGCCGGACGACCGCATCTCCAGCCGGATCCCGGTCGGCCTCAGCCTCTTCGCCCTGGCCCTGGGCGGCTTCGCGATCGGCACCACCGAGTTCGCCAGCATGGGGCTGCTGCCGAACATCGCCGCGGACCTGAACGTCCCGGTGCCGACGGCCGGCCACGCGATCGAGACCTACGCGCTCGGCGTGGTCGTCTGCGCGCCACTGTTCGCCGTGCTCGGCGCGCGAGTGCCGCGCAAGCTGCTGCTGCTCCTGCTGACCGCGGGACTCGTGCTCGGCAACCTCCTCTCCGCCTTGGCACCGAACTTCGACTCGCTGCTGGGGGCCCGGTTCCTCGCCGGGCTGCCGCACGGCGCCTTCTTCGGGATCGCGGCCGTGGTCGCCGCCTCCCTGGTCACCGCGGGCAAACGGGCCCAGGCGGTGGCGATGACCCTGACCGGCCTGATGATCGCGAACGTGCTCGGCGTGCCGGCCACCACCTGGCTGGGCCAGGAGTTCGGCTGGCGCAGCACCTACCTGGCGGTGGTCGCGATCGCGGCCCTGACCATGGTGGGGATCGCGATCCTCGTGCCCGCGCGCGGTCAGCAGGCCGGTGCCGGTGTCCGCGGCGAACTGGCCGCTCTCCGCAATGTCCGGATGTGGCTGACCCTGCTCGTCGGGGCCATCGGCTTCGGCGGTCTCTTCGCGGTGTACAGCTACGTGACCCCGCTGCTGACCGAGGTGAGCGGCTACTCCGAGGCAGCGGTTCCGATGGTGCTGGTGCTGATCGGCATCGGGATGACCCTGGGGAACCTGATCGGCGGCCGGCTCGCGGACCGCTCGGTCGACGGCGCGATCATCGCCGGCTTCGTCGGCACCGGTCTCACGCTGGTCGCTCTTCCCTGGCTCGCCGTCAATCCGGTGACCGCCGCGATCGGCCTGTTCGTCCTCGGTCTGGTCGCCTCGTCGATCGGGCCGGGCATGACCGCGCGACTGATGGCGCTGGGCGGCGAGGGGCAGTCCCTGGGTGCGGCTCTGCACCACTCGGCGTTCAACATCGCCAACGCTCTCGGCGCGGCCCTGGGCGGTCTGGTGATCACCGCCGGGCTCGGCTACACCGCTCCCGCCTGGGTCGGCGTCGCGTTGTCGGTGGCCGGACTCGCCGCCCTCGGGCTCACCCTGGCTGTCGAGCGCCGGATGAACCGGCGGGTGGCTCCCGAGCTGACCCTGGCCGAGGCCCTCGAGCGGCTGCTCGCCGAGGAACTGGCCGATCAGCGGGCGGAGCAGCGCCGGCGCGTCTGGTCCTCCCGGGCCCGGAACCTGCCGCGCACCGCCGGCGAGCGCTTCGTCCGGGTGGCCCTGGCGTTCACTCCCTCTCCCCTGTAAGCCCGGTCGAGGGGTCGTGACACGCCCTGGGAAACCTGGTTTCGCGGCGTGTCGTGACCCCTCGACGGCTCAGATCTGGGTCAGTAGCCCGTGACGTCCAGCGCCTGGGCGGCGAGCTTGCGGCCCAGGGAGATCATCTCGGCGGCGCGGTGGAAGTCGGTGGTACGGCAGGCTCGCATCGGTACGTTGACCACGACGTCCGGCGGGTTGGTGGCCATCCGGTAGCGGGAGATCGCGGCCTGGAAGGTCTCCCACGAGCTGAGCATGACGTCGGTCGCGCTGAGGTGGCTGGCCAGCCCAGCGGTGTTCGCGATCTCCTTGACCCCGACCTCCTTCGGCGGCCGTCCCCAGCGCAGCCGCTCCATGTCGAGACCCACCTTGGCCAGCCAGGTCAGGCTGTCCTGGCCCTCGGGCACGACGGCCTGCTGGCGCACCGCTCCGTTGGGATTGCCGGGTCCGGTCAGGTTGACCGCCAGCACGAAGTCGGACGACACGGCCAGCACCGGCTCGACCGGCACCGGATTGAGCAGGCCGCCGTCGACCAGCAGCCGGCCGCCCATCGCCACCGGCGTGAGCGCGCCCGGAATCGCGATCGAGGCGCGGATCGCCGCGGTGACCGATCCGGACTGGAACCAGACCTCACGCTGGGTGGTGAGGTCCGAGGCGACCGCGGTGAACGGAATGGGCAGGTTCTCGATGAGTTCCTCACCGAGCATCCCGCCGACCTTGCTCAGCACCTTGGCGCCCTTGATCGCGCCCGGGCCGGTCAGCGCCGGATCCAGCAGCTGCAGCACCTTGCGCTGCGTCAGGCTGAGCGCCCATTCACTGAAGTCCCGGTCGTGTCCGGCCGCCACCAGAGCGCCGATGAGCGCACCGATGGACGTTCCGGAGATCGCGACGATGTCGTGACCGCGCTCTCGCAGTTCGTCGACCACGCCCAGATGGGCGTAGCCGCGGGCCCCTCCGGACCCGAGTACCAGGGCAACACGCACGGCAACCTCCCGCGACCTCGTAGCTCCCCGTGATCCGTCCGATGGACGAAGCCATCACTTACTCAACGGTAACAAGAGGTCGCTTATGCCGCCGCGCGGATCGCGGGCTTCCCCACCGCCAGGAGGGACACCGACGCCCCTCCTGGCGGTGATCGACGCCGGTTACTCCCCGGCCCGGCGCACGACGACCACGTTGTCCACCATCGTGGCGACCTCGCCGTTCGGACCGGTCGCCTCCCGCTCGACGCTCTCGGCACGCAGCACCCGCCACGGCGCGTCAGCCGCAGCCTCGGCCGCCGACGCAGTGCCAATCGACCCGGTGCCATTCGACCCCGGACCGGCCAATCCCATCCCGGCCACGATCTGCTCCGGTGTCGGGATCGGGCCGTGACCCCACATCCAGGGGGCCCGGGATCCGTGGTCGATGAGCACGAGAACGCCACCGGGAGTGAGTGCCCGGAGGATCCGCTGGAACGCCTCCGTCCCACGTGCCGGGTTCTCCAGCAGATGCGTGAAGGCGGCGGTGATGAGATCGAAGCTGCCGTCGGGCAGTTCCTCGGTGATGTCACAGCGGACCGTCTGCACCCGATCGCTGAGCCCGGCGGCCTGCGCGCGATCGCGGACCCGCTCCAGGGCGGTGCCGGAGATGTCGCTGGCGGTCACCGTCCAGCCTTCCCCGGCCAGCCAGAGCGCGTCCCCGCCGTGGCCGCATCCGAGCTCGAGCGCCTGCCGGCCCGCCGGCAGGTCGTCGCCGAGCCGCTGGATCGCATCGACCATGCCCACGTTGGGGTTGGGCGCCCAGGCCGGATCGACATCGCGGTAGCGCTTCTCCCAGAAGGTCTGCGCGTAGGCCGAGACGGCGTCGAGGGTCTCCGTCTCGATCAGGTCGCCGTTCACCCCGGCACCGGCCATCGCGCCGGCGGCGATCGACATCGGCACGTTGGCTCCCGGATTCGTGATGTTCCCCGCCGCCCAGATGCCCGGAATGCTGGTGCGTCCGGTCGGATCCGTCAACAGGAAGGAGCCGAACGGCGTCTCCTGCCGGGTGGCGTCGAAAGCGCGCACGACGTCGTCCCGTGGAATCGGGGTGGGGAACGTGAAGATGACGTCCAGATCGACCGTGCCGCCGTCGGCCAACTCGACGACGACCGACCCGTCCCGCGGGGCGACGGCGGTCAGTTCGCCGGGGCGCATGTCGATCCCCCGCGCGTCCAGCGCCCGCTGCTCGAGCGGGTTGGGCAGCGGCTGCCGGTGCGGCAGGTAGACGACCTTGTCGGACCATTGCCGCAGCATCTGCACCTGCATCCGGCTGTGCTCCCCGGTGGCGAGCACGCCGATCCGCCGGTCGCGGAACTCGTAGCCGTCGCAGTACGGGCAGGTGAAGACGGAGCGTCCCCACAGCTCCCGCAGCCCGGGCACCTCCGGCAGGTGATCCACCAAGCCGGTCGCCAGGACGATCCGGCGGGCGCGAGGTGCCCCACCGTCCGACAGCCGGACGGTGAAGTCGCCGGCCGAGCCGGTGACGGCAACCGCCTCCGCGGCGCAGAGGACCACGCCGTACGCGACCACCTCCGCCCGCGCGATCGAGTACAGGTCGGCGGGCGCCTTGCCGTCGTGCCCGAGCACCGCGTGCATGTGGGCGGTGACTCCGTTGCGCGGGGCGCCGCCGTCGATCACCAGCACCCGGCGCCGGGCCCGGCCCAGCATCAGGGCGGCACTGAGGCCGGCGCTGGCTCCGCCGATCACGATGACGTCCCAGAGAGTGTTTTCGGTCAGCTCGTTGCTCATGCTCGCAAGCGTGCCCCGTCGTTGTCGCTAATAGCAATTTGGTTTGCACTTTCGGCAAGAAGACCGCAGGCTGGGGGTATGCCGGACCACCTCGCTCCCGCCGATATCACCGCGGCCCTCGACGAAGTCGCCCCGCGACTGCGACAAGCCCGGCGCGACGCCAAGCTCACCCTCGCCGACGTGGCGGCCAGTACGGGCATCAGCGTCAGCACGCTCTCCCGCCTGGAATCCGGCGGCCGGCGACCCGCTCTCGATCTGCTGCTGCCGCTGGCCCGGCTCTACCGCGTGCCGCTGGACGATCTGGTCGGCGCCCCGGAGACCGGCGATCCGCGGATCCACCCGCGTCCCGTCCGTCGTCACGGCCGGATCTACATCCCGCTGACGCGCAACGGCTTCGGCGTGCAGTGCGTGAAGATCATCCTGCCGGCCCGACAGACGCCGGAACGGCTGCGGCTGCGCACGCACGAGGGCTACGAGTGGCTGTACATCCTCAGCGGCCAGCTCGCCCTGCATCTGAACGAGCGGGTCACCGTCCTCAAACGCGGCGAAGCCGCCGAGTTCGACACCCGCACCCCGCACGCGATGACCAATGCCGCCGACGGCGAAGTCGAGGTGCTGGCGCTCTTCAGCCCGCAGGGCGAGCGCATCCATGTCGGACCGATCGATCGGTGATCCGCCGCGTCAGCCGAACTCGCGCCCGGCGGACCGCCCTGCGCCCCCAACGGCGACGCCGCGCCCACGAATGGACGCGTTGCGCGCCGAATGGCGGCGACGAGCGCGACCATTCGGTGACGACCGTCGCCGTTCGAGCGGGCCGCACCCGCGAGCACTAGGGTGTTGTGCATGGCATCCCGCTGGTCCATCGCGTCCGAGGATTCCCTGCTGTCCATCGCCTCGCGGGGCAGTGTGCTGTCGATCGGCTCGGTCGGCAGCTGCCTGTCGATCGGCTCCGTCGGGTCGATCACGTCCGCGTTCAGTGTGGGGAGCGCCTCGAGCGCGGCGAGTCTGATGTCCGCCGCGAGCTGCGGCTCGATCATGTCGGCGGCGAGCTGCGGGTCGGTCATGTCGGCCGGCTCCTACGGGAAGGTCTACGGCCAGCAGCAGGAAAGCCCCGGCCTGCGGTCCGTCGTCCAGGCCGGTCTGATCGCGGCCCTCGCTCTGACCGTCGTCGTCCCCAGCGTGCGGGCGCTGCTGCGGGATCGATAACGCTCGCGCGTTCGTCCGGGATTGACGGTCGTCAGGTCCGGCCAGGCGTACCCGTACGGATGAACCGGCAGATGAACCCGCATCCGGTGGCGTGATCACGACACAAGCGGCAGGTTCACCCGCGGCACGATGCGCAGGGTCGCCGAGACCCAGCTTCGGCCGGGATTGGCGGGTTGACCGGGGCCACCAGGCCATCGGGCCACCGGGGTCACCAGCAGACGATGCGCGTGAAGCGCACACCTCACGAAGACTCCAGCCCCTCCAGATCCGCGAGCCGGGCGATGGTGGCCGAGGCGCGCCGGCAGGTTTGCGCCGGCAGATCCGAGAGGTGCTGTTCCAGAAAGGCATACCGCCGGCGCAGGGCCCGGTGGTAGGCATCGTTGTCCCGGCAGGTGACCAGCTGCGTCCACCAGTCGGCGATGTCGCCCCACGCCGGCGCGGCCAGCGATCCGCCGAACTGCTGCACGGCCAGCGACGAGCAGAGGCTGGCGAACGCGAGCCGCTCCGGCAGTGGCCAACCCGCCAGCGACCCCAGGACGATGGCGGCTCCGAAGACATCTCCCGCCCCGGTGGTGTCGAGAGCCTCGATCCGCAGCGCGGGCACCGAGACCTCCTCGCCGGTGGAGGCGTCGATCGCCTGGGCACCGCTGGCGCCGTTGGTCACGACGGCCAGGGGGACGAGATCGGCGAGCGCGTAGAGCGCGTCGTTGACGGTGTCGGTCCGGGTGTAGGCCATCGCCTCCGCCGCGTTCGGCATGAAGGCGTCGCACAGCCGCACCTGGTCGAGCACCGTCGACGGCCAGCTCCCACTCGGGTCCCACCCGACGTCCGCGAACACCATCGAGCCCTGCCGGCGGGCGAGATCGACCCAGGTCGGGCGTTCGGAGTTGCCGATGACGCAGGCGTTCGGGGAGAGGTCGGCGATCACCGCTCGCGAGCGCGGCGGCTGACCGATCATCTCGTTGGCGTCCACCGGCGGCGGATGACCGTGCGTCACCATGCTCCGGTCGCGGCGGCTGGCGATCGAGACCGTGACCGGCGAATGCCAGCGGTCGAACCGGCGCGAGATGCTGAGATCGACGCTCTCCCCCTCGGCCAGCGTCTGCCAGCAGAAGTCCCCGTACGAGTCGTCGCCGAAGGCCGCGGCCAGCGACGTCCGCAGCCCCAGCCGCTGGGTGGCCACCGCGAGGTTCGCGATCCCTCCCGGGCAGGACCCCATCCCGGACGCGTACACCTCCTGCCCGTCGCGCGGCAGCTCGTCCACTCCGGTGAAGATGATGTCCAGGAACACGGTGCCGGCGATCAGCACGTCCAGAGGCGGGTCCTCCACGGAGCGCTGGTCGGCGAGCGGATCGTGCGGCGTTGTCGGCATGGGTACTCCTCCCCGCGCCTATCGTCGCAAATCCCGGCCGTGCCCTCACAGTGCCCATGGGACGCCGTCCCGTCCGGCCGATGCCCGGGCTATCGTCGCGCCATGAGACTCGCCCTGCTCGGTGGCGGCGGCTTCCGGACCCCGCTCGTCCACGGCGCCCTGCTGTCGCCCGACGCGCCGGTGCGCGTCACCGAGGTGCGGCTGTTCGACGTGGACGCCGACCGGCTGGCGGTGATCTCCCGCGTGCTGGGGGCGCAGGCGAGGCTGGCCGGCACCGACCGCGCCCCGCGTCTGATCGCCACCACCAGACTGGACGACGCGCTCGCCGACGCCGACATCGTCTTCTCCGCGATACGGGTCGGCGGTGTCGAAGGACGGATCGCGGACGAACGGGTGGCGCTCGACCTCGGTCTGCTCGGTCAGGAGACGACCGGGCCGGGCGGCCTCTCGTTCGCGCTCCGGACGATCCCGGTCGCGCTCGAGATCGCCCGCCGCACAGCCGAACTCGCGCCACAGGCCTGGGTGGTCAACTTCACCAACCCGGCCGGGACGATCACCCAGGCGATGCAGTCGGTGCTCGGACGCCGGGTGATCGGGATCTGTGACTCGCCGATCGCCCTGGCCCGGCGGGTGGCCGGCGCCCTCGGCGCCGACCCGGCGATGGTCCGGCTCGACTACTCCGGTCTCAATCATCTGGGCTGGCTGCAGCATCTCTGGCTGGATTCCCCGGACGCCCCACAGCGCGATCTGCTGCCCGAGCTCTTCGCCGACGACGCCGCCCTGGGCTCGATCGAGGAGGCGGCGCTGTTCGGAACCGAGTGGCTGCACACGCTCGGCATGCTGCCCAACGAGTACCTGCACTACTACTACTTCGCCCGGGAGAGCGTGGCCGCGATCGCCTCCGCCCCGGCCACCCGGGGTGAGTTCCTCCGGGATCAGCAGGCCGCCTTCTACCGTGCGGCGGCTGCCGGCGACGATCCGCTGCGGGTGTGGGAGCAGACCCGTCGCGAGCGCAACGCGACGTACATGCAGGAACAGCGGGAGGACGGCGACGAGCGGGCCGCGGCGGACATCGACGGCGGCGGCTACGAGGGTGTGGCGCTGCGACTCATGGCGGCCCTGCGGGGCGTCCGCTCGTCCGAACTGGTTCTCAATGTGCGCAACGACGGCACGCTGCCCTGGCTGCCCGCGGATGCGGTCGTCGAAGTGCCGTGCGTCGTCACGCCGCAGGGGCCCGTCCCCGGGCAGGTCTCGCCTCTGCCGGGGCACGCCGCGGGCCTGGTGCAGCAGATCAAGGCCGTGGAGCAGCTGACCATCGAGGCGGCCACGACCGGTGACGAGCGGGCGGCGGTGGCCGCCTTCGCGCTCCATCCGCTGGTCGACTCCGTGGATGTCGCGCGGCAGCTGCTGGCTGGGTACCGGTCCCGGATCCCGGCCGTCGATGCCGTCTTCGCGGATCGCTGACTCGAAGATTCCCGCAGCTTTCCGCGCCACTGCGGGCTGGAACGGCCCCGGGATGCCGAGTCCAAGATTCGCAACGCGATCTTGCGGCGGCCAGGTGAGGCGAAGGCTCGCTGGAAGCGCGGACACCGTCCAGAAAATTGCCCGTTCGGCATTCTTGCCTATCACGCAACTTTCTCGTAGGCTGGAGGCATGGCCGCTGAAGGACTCCGTGAGCGCAAGAAGCGCGAGACGCGTATCGCGCTGAGCTGGGCTGCGGTGCGGCTGGTCGCCGAGCGTGGCTACGACTCGGTACGAGTCGAGGACATCGCTGCCGAAGCGGGGGTCTCGCTGCGCACCTTCGGCAACTACTTCAGCAGCAAGGCGGCCGCGATCGCCGCCCGGCACACCGACCGGGTGATCGCCGTGGCCGAGGCGCTCCGGGGCCGGCCCGCCGCCGAGCCGCTCTGGGCGGCGCTGCGGGCGGCGATGGCAGACAGTTTCGCTCTGGGTGAGACCGGCCACGGGGCCACCGCCCCGCCGGAGGACGCCTGGGCCGCCGGGGTCCGGCTGATGATGTCCGAGCCGGCCCTGCGGGGCGAACTGCTCAAGGCCAACGAGATCGCCATCCAGGAGATGGCCTCCGCCGTCGCCGAACGAACCGGGACGACGGGGCTGTACCCGCGGCTGGTCGCCGCCGTCGTCAGCGCCACCATCACGGCGTCCGTCGAACAGTGGCTGGCCACGGCCCCGGCCAGGTCCATGCACGACGTCCTCACCGAGGCTCTCGACCTCGTTCAGGCGGGCCTACCGGCTCCGGCTCGTCACCAGTAGCAGGCCACCCACCCGACCTCCGCGACCCGCGGAGTCGATGGGGTGTGCCCGGACACTGGGCCGCCACCCAGGTCGGCCCGGAAAGGGAAGAACCATGATCCACGATGTCGTCATCGTCGGCGGCGGGCCGAACGGGCTCATGCTGGCCATCGAACTGAGCCTGGCGGCGGTGCGGCCGGTCGTGCTCGTGCGCCTGCCGCGGCGCAGCGACCATTACCGGGCCAACGGGCTGGTCGGTCAGGTGGTGCGGATGCTCGACCGCCGGGGACTCTACGAACGTCTGGCCGGCGAACCCGGTCCGCCCCCGCCCGTGCCGTCCTTCGGCTTCGGCGCCCTGACCCTGGATCT
>JBDIAG010000067.1:0-11551 GCA_039812305.1 Actinomycetales bacterium
CCACCTTCAGCCGGGGTGAGTGGTCGGTGAGCGCGATGTAGGAGTGCCCCAGCTCGAGACCGGTGATCGCCATCTCCTCGATCGGCGAGCCGCCGTCGCTCCAGTCCGAGTGCAGGTGCAGGTCGCCGCGGATCAGCGCCCGCAGCTCCTGGCCACCCTCGGTCAACGGCCCGGCCTTCGCCTCCAGCTCGCCGAGGTACCCCGGTTCTCCCCGGATCGCCTCCCGGATCACCGTGGCCGTCTTGGGACCGACACCGGCGATCTCGGTGAGCGTTCCCGCCTCCGCCCTGGCGGCGACCTCCGCGGCGGGCAGCGTCGCGATCGCCAGGGCGGCGCTGCGATAGGCCTTCACCCGGAACGTCGAGGCGTGCTCACGCTCCAGCAGGAACGCGATCCGGCGAAGGGCGCTGACCGGGTTCACCCTCCGCACAGTAGCGGCTGAACCCGGCGCCGGCCCGCTCAGCCGACCTCAGCGCGCCCGCCGCCATGCCCGCCGGCCTCAGGCCTCCCGCTGGCTCGCTTGCCCGTCTCGGGTACTCCGCCGACCCGCCGCCGGCCTCAGCGCACGCCAGCGCGACGTCTCGTCATCCACTGAACATCCGCAGGTTCGCGGTCTCGGCATCGGCGTAGGTCGTCGCCGCCGCCGACAGCGCCTGGGAGATCTGCTCCAGGGATGCCTTCACCCGCTCCTGGGTCGCCCGCCAGTCCTCCGCGACGGCCTGGAACTGGCTCGCGGCCTGTCCGCGCCACGATCCCTGCAGGTCCATCAGGTTGCGGGTCAGCCGGTCGGTCTCCGCGCCCATCGCGGCCACCGAACCCATCACCGCGGCACTCGCCGCGGCAACCTGAGCAGCGTCCACTTCGAATCGGGACATGGTCGATCTCCTTCTCTACGTGCCTGTCTGGGCCGGCGGACGATGAGGAGAGACCCGCCGGCCGCCATCGAGAAGGACACTAGGTGAGATCGCCGGGCGGCCTCCCGGTCGTCCACAGAAACACCGTGGCCGCCGGCCGGGAGCCCATCTGTGGACAACTCGAAGAGCACAACTTCCGTTCCGACGCCGCGCCGGACGACACCTGAGGACGGGTACGACCGCTGTAGAGCAACAGCCATCGAACGAGCCCACAACTCTCGCTGGGGCCGGCAGCCGCGATAGACAGACAGCCCGCCCCGCACGAAGCGGGGCGGGCTGCCTCGGACGACCGACTGGAGGGGATGGTCAGTCGTCCTGCTTGGTGCCCAGCGTCACCGTAACGTCCTGCAGCCTTCCGCTGCGGACCACGCCGAGGACGACCTTGTCTCCGGGGGCGCGTTCGCGCACCTGGGCAGTGAGCGACTGACTACCCGTGACCGCCTCGTCGTCGATGCTGACGACGACGTCTCCCGACCGCAGGCCCGCCTGGTCCGCCGCGCTGCCGCCGACGACGTTCTCGATCTTGGCGCCCTGCCGGGTCGCGCCGTCCGCGGTGCCGGTGCCGTCGCTGAGGGTCACACCCAGCTGCGGGTGGCTGGCCTTGCCGGTGGAGATCAGCTCGTCGGCGATCCGCTTGGCCTCGTTGCTCGGGATGGCGAATCCGAGTCCGATGCTGCCGCCCTGACCGGTCGACTGCGACAGGCTGGCGATCGAGGACGGGATGCCGATCACCGAACCGGTCGCGTCCACCAGTGCGCCGCCGGAGTTGCCGGGGTTCACCGCGGCGTCGGTCTGGATCGCGTTCGTCACGACGGTCTCGGTCGCACCCTGCTGTTGTTGTCCGCCGAACCCGAACGGGTCCTCCTGGGGCGCGCTCTCCTGCTGACTGGTGATCACCGGGCGGTCCAGCGCGGAGACGATGCCGGTGGTCACCGTGTCTGCCAGGCCGAGCGGGTTGCCCACCGCCATCACCGGCTGGCCGACGATGACCTTGGACGAGTCACCCAGCACCGCGGGCGTCAGGTCCGACGGCGGGTTGTCGATCTTCAGCACGGCCAGGTCGGTGTCCGGGTCGAGCCCGACGACGGTGATGTCGGTGTAGACCCGGCCGTCGGAGAGGACGACCTGGATCTGCTCGTTGCTGCCGCCGCCGCCGGCGACGTGGTTGTTGGTCAGGATGTGGCCCGACTTGTCGAGGATCACGCCGGAGCCGGCGCCGGAGCCGGACGCCCCGGAGACCTCGACCGCGACCACGCTCGGCGAGACCGCGGACGCCACCTTCGTCCAGTCGAGGGTGCCGTCGGAGGTCAGCGGAGCGGGCGCGGGGGCGTTGTCCCCGCTGCTGGCCGGCGTGCTGGCACTCGACGTGGCAGCCGGACGATCCAGCACGGTGACCGCTCCCGCGGTGACCCCGCTGGCCACCAGGGCGGCGCCCAGGGTGGCGATGATGAGGGCGGCCCAGCCCGGACGTCGCCGGCTCGGCGAGCTGCCGGACCCGGCACCGGAACCACCCGGAGCCCCGGGGCTGCCCGGCGGCGGCGACGTGGGCTCGAAGTAGCCGGGGGAGCCGTACCCGCTCGCGCCGTACCCGCTGGACCCGTACCCACCGGAGCCGCCGGTGTCGTACCCGCCGGACCCGTAGTTCGGCTGGGAGTATCCGGCCTGACCGGACCCGTAGCTCGGCGGGCCGTAGCTCGGGCCGCGGTTGCCGGACTGGTCGGAAGCAGTCTGTTCGCCGGGGCCGAACTGGGTGGTCTGACTCATCGCATGTCCCTCCCTCGTGTCGCCGGATCGCCAGTTGGGCAGCGGCGTCGTGGCGTGTGGTTGCGCGGAGTTCTTCGGGTCGGGCCCGAAGCCGTCGTTATGAGTAGTCAACGTGACCTCGCTGGAGGGGTACTGGGTTGAGCCTGGGAGTTGCCTGGGAACGATCGCCGGGCCGGCAGCCGCACCTCGAACGTCGCACCGCCGCCGGGCGTCGGCCGCACCCGCGCCGTCCCGTGGTGGGCGGCCACGATCGCCGAGACGATCGACAGCCCCAACCCGGAACCGCCACCGGAGCCCCGGGACCGCGACGCATCCGCCCGGAAGAACCGCTCGAAGATCTTCTCGGCCAGATCCGTCGGGACACCGGCGCCATGATCGACGACCTGGAAGATGACTTCGTTCCCGCGAGTTCCGACGCCCAGTTCGACCGGCGTCCCGGCCGGAGTGTGCCGCAGCGCGTTGGCGATGAGGTTGGTGACCACCTGACGCAGTTGCTGTTCGTCCCCGGTCACCAGGCCGTCACCCGGCTCGGGGGCGCCGTCCAGTCCGGTGACCCGGACCCGGCGGTCCGGTGCCAGGGCGGTGGCGTCGTGTTCGGCGTCCGCGGCGAGCACCAGCAGGTCGACGCTGCTCAGGGTCAGCTGTCGCTGCTCGTCCAGCCGGGCCAGCCGCAGCAGGTCCTCCACCAGATGCGACATCCTCGTCGACTCGTCCTCGATCCGCCGGAAGGTCTGCGAGACGTTCTCCTCGCCCTTGACCGCGCCCATTCGGTAGAGCTCCGCGAATCCGCGCAGCGTAGACAGCGGCGTCCGGAGCTCGTGCGAGGCGTCGCCGACGAACCGGCGCATCCGCTGCTCGGACGCCTCCCGCATGGCCAGAGTCGTCTCGATCTGATCAAGCATGGCATTGACCGAGCCGCCGAGCCTGCCGACCTCGGTCCCGGGGACGACCTCGTCCACCCGGCGGGACGTATCTCCCTCGCCGAAGGCGACGGCCACCGACTCGACCTCGCGCAGCGGACGGAACGCCCGCCCGATCGCGAAGTACGCGGCCGCCATGAGGGCCACGAGCAGGGCCGCCGACAGCAGGGCGAACCGGGTCAGCACGGACGAGACGGTGGCGTCCAGATCGTCCAGCGGCATCGCCACGTAGAGAGTGCCGGGCTGACGGGTGACCTGGCCCTCGGACGTGCTGACGAAGGTGACGGGCTGGACGAGCAGCCGCCAGTGCTGGCCGTCGTCGGTGTAGGTGAAGGCGTCGGCGAGCTCGGCGGCCTCGCTGCGAGTCAGGGCGGGAAGCTCCGGATCGTCCGCGCCGGGCGGCCCCAGCTTGTCGTGCTGGAGAACGGCGCCCTCGCTCGAGCGGTACTCGATGACAGCCGGCGGCCCCCAGTACTTGCCCGGGTCTCCCGGGATCGCGTACCGCATCTCCTTGGCGGTGTCGGCCAGCTGCCCGTCGATCTGATCGAGCAGTTGGGCCCGCAACGTCACCGTCGTGAGGCCACCCGCGACGGCGAGGGCGAGACTGAGCAGGACGGCGACCACGCCGATCAGACGCGTGCGCAGGGAAAGCTGTTCCGTCCATCGGAACCGGCGTCCGGCCCGGGGGGCGGCGTCGGCCGGGCCGGGGGTGACGTCGGTCGTGGACTCGCTGGGGAGGACGAACTCCGGCCGCGGCGGTGTGGGCGGCGAGCCGCCCGACGGCGTGGCGGAGTCGGTCATGAGTAGTCGGGCGGGAGCCGCAGCACGTACCCGACACCCCGCTTGGTGTGGATCAAGGGTGGCCAGGCCTCGTCCTGCGCCAACCCCTCGGGGCGGGCGTCAATCTTGCGGCGCAGGTAGGAGATGTAGGACTCGACGATGCCGGCCTCGCCGTTGAAGTCGTAGTTCCACACGTGGTCGAGGATCTGGCTCTTGGACAGCACCCGATTCGGGTTGAGCATGAGGTAGCGCAGCAGCTTGAACTCGGTCGGGGACAGGTCGATGTCGCGCTGGGCCCGGCGGACCTCGCGTGAGTCCTCGTCCATCTCCAGGTCGTGGAAGACCAGCCGGCCCTCCACCTTCGCGCCCGCCCCGGTGCGGCGCAGGATCGCCCGGATCCGGGCGACGACCTCCTCCAGCGAGAAGGGCTTGGTCACATAGTCGTCGCCGCCGACGGTCAGGCCGTTGATCCGGTCCGAGAGGTCGTCCTTGGCGGTGAGGAAGAGCACAGGGGTGTCCCGGCCGCGCTCGCGCAGCCGACGGGTGACGCCGAAGCCGTCGAGGCCGGGCATCATCACGTCGAGCACGAGCAGGTCGGGACGGACGCGCTCGGCGACAGCCAGAGCGTTCTGACCGTCTTCGGCGGTGTGCACCTCGAAGCCGGTGAATCGCAACGACGTCGAGAGCAACTCGCGAATGTTCGGCTCGTCGTCGACGACGAGCAAGCGGGCTTCTGGAGCGGACGAACTTGCCATGTCGTTCAGCATTGTCGCCCAAGCTGGGAAGAAGCTGGATACGACCTGGGCGATTCCAGCGTCTTCTCAGGGTGAGCGGGGCAGGTGCCCGCCTCAGGACCGCCGGGCCAGCCAGTCGGCGATCGAGTCGGCGGCCATCGGCCGGGCGAGGAGATATCCCTGGCCGACGTCGCAGCCCAGCCGGGTGATGACGTCGAGTGTCGGATAGTCCTCGACGCCCTCGGCCACCACGGTCAGGCCCAGCACGTGCGACACCTCGACGATGGAGCGCACCAGGGCCGCCGCGGCCGGTGCGTCAGCCACGCCCTCCATGAACGACTTGTCGATCTTGATCTCCTGCACCGGCAGCTCCCGCAGGTAGGCCAGGGACGAATAGCCGGTGCCGAAGTCGTCGATCGACAGCCGCACGCCCAGACTGCGCAGCTGGTGCAGCGGGCGCAGCGAGTCCTGGTGGTAGGACATCAGGCTGTCCTCGGTCAGTTCGATCACCACGCGGGACGGGTCGACGCCCACCTCGGCCAGGATCGTGCTGACCTCGCTGGTCAGGCCGGGCTCGAGCAACAGGCGGGCCGGCAGGTTGACCGAGACGGTGTGCTCGGGGTTCCAGGTGGAGGCCTGCTCCAGTGCCTTGCGCAGGGCCAGCATCGTCAGGATGCCGACCTGGCCGGTCTGGTCCGCCAGCGGGATGAACTCCTCCGGCGCGATCGGGCCGCGTTGCGGGTGTGTCCACCGGGCCAGCGCCTCGAAGCCCACCACCGTCAGGTTGTCCAGTCGCACCTGCGGCTGGAAGTCGATGGTGATCTGGTCCTCGTTGATCGCCTGGCGCAGCTGACCGACGAGGTTGAGCCGCTCCACGCTGCCGCGGTCCTGCTCTGGGGAGTACCAGGCGAAGGACGGCGCCCGGTTCTTCGCCGTGTACATCGCGATGTCGGCGTGCCGCAGCAGGGTCGCGGCGTCCAGGGTGGCGTTGGCCACCCGGGCGATACCGACCGAGGCGGACACGTCGATCACCGAGCCGGCCAGCGTGAACGGCGTGACCAGGCATTCGGCCAGCCGCTCCGCGATCAGCTCGGCCTCCCTCGGGGCGTTGATCGCCGGCAGCAGCACCGCGAACTCGTCGCCGCCGAACCGGGCGAGCATCGTGCCCGGCTGGGCCGCCGACTGCAGGCGTCGGGCGACCTGCTGCAGCAGATGGTCGCCGGTCGGGTGGCCGAGGATGTCGTTGACCTCCTTGAACCGGTCGAGGTCGAGCAGCAGCACCGCCGCCATCGGGCCGTTCGGGGCCAGCAGCCGCTGCTGGGTGAGCATCGTCTCCACCGAGGCGTTGAAGGCGGCCCGGTTCGGCAACTGGGTGAGGTGGTCGTGGGTGGCCTCGTGCCGGAGCCGGCCGAGGAGGTTCATGTTGTTCCACACCGCCGAGGCGTGGGTCACCAGGGTCTGCAGCAGGTGCAGATCGCCGGTGCCGAAGGTCGCCACCGTGCCCAGCCGGTCGTGGACGACGAGCGCGCCCTCCTCGGTGCCGTCCACCACGATCGGCAGGACGATCGCGTCGCGGAAGCCGACCTTGGCCAGCCACTCGCGCTGCAGCGGGTCGCGAGTGTCGCGGCGGATGACCATCGGCGAGGAACCGCTGGGTGGCAACTGCTGGTCGAGCGAGGGAACGCCGGGCAGCCAGACCTGGGCCTGTTCGGCCGCGGCGAGCCGGGCGGCCTGCTCGGTGAGCTGGATGATGAGATCCGCGGTGGTCGCCGAGCTGCTCATCTTGCGGGCCGCGTCGAGCACCTCGCCGAGGTCCGCGTGCTGGCGGACCAGCCGCGAGTAGCTGCGGAAGGCCATCGTGATCGCGACCGCCACGACGGCCAGCAGGATGAAACCGGAGGGATCGTGGAAGGCGCGCAGGCAGAGCATCGCCATCGAGCCGGAGAGCAGGCCGGACAGCGCCACCGAGGCGACCATCTGGGCCACTTCGCTCTTGGACGGGAAGCCCTGCAGCAGCGTGATCGCGGTGAGCACCGACAGGACGCCCACGGTGCCGGTGGTGAGCACCACGATGAGCACCGGCAGCAGCATCGCGTCCGGCCGGACCACTCCGGCCGGCAGCGAGTCGAGGATCAGGTAGGCGACTCCCGCCTCGGCGGTGAACAGCCCGAGGTTGAACAGCGCCTTGTGCGGGGGTGGACGCTGCAGCAGCATCGCCAGCCCCACGCCGAGAAGCCGCGCCGCGATCAGCAGCCAGACGTTGAGGGTGAAGAGGCCGATCAGCAGGGGGAGATCGGAGAAGGAGACCGACAGCGCCTGGGTGCGCACCTCCACGTGCACCTTGGCCGACTCGGCCATGAAGAACAGCGCCGCGCACAGCAGCGCGAGGATCAGCGCCTTCACCGTCAGGTGGTCGGGGCCGAGCACCTCCGTCAGCAGGCCGACCTCGACCTTGTGTTGGCCCAGCCAGTGGCTGGAGACTCGCAGGTGCCACGGCCAGTTGTCGGCCTGGACCGCACAGATCAACCCCACCGTGGCCAGTGCCACGCTGACCAGCGCCAACGGGAACTGGCGCTGCTCGCTCATGGGAGTCGCCTCGGACACCTGCACAGTGTGACGGATCCACAGCGCCCACACCCGATCGGGGCCGATACCAATGGCCGTTGCGGCCGCGACGACCACCTACTTGGGCTATCCGGAGAGACCTCTGGCGGCATCGGGGACAGCGGGAGCGGGAAACCGACCTGGTCTCCCGCTCCGATGCTTTCGGACGTGGTGCTGAGCCGAAGGTCAGCCGAGGGAAGCGCCCTTGACCACCTTGGGCGCGCCGAGGGAGGCGCCCTTGGTGATCTTCTTGCTACCGAGGGAGGCGCCCTTGGTGATCTTCTTGCTACCGAGGGAGGCGCCCTTGGTGGCCTTCTTGCCGCCGAGGGAGGCGCCCTTGGTGATCTTCTTGCCGCCGAGGGAGGCGCCCTTGGTGATCTTCTTGGCACCCAGGGACGCGCCCTGGGTGATCTTCTTGCCGGCGACGTCCTGCGTCGAGGACACGCTGGTGACCTGTGCGGTGGTCGCGGAGTCGCTGGTGCTGACGGCGACGCCGGCGGCGCCAACGGCGACGAGGAGCGAGATGCCGAAGGTGGCGATGGTGGTGGTGGCGGTGCGCTTCATGTGTGGGGGTCCTCCGAAAGTCTGCCGTCCGGTTGCGGCCAGTATGGCGGCCGCGCTTGACCTTGAGTGTCGTCGGGGGGGACGGCACAGTTAAGTGATAATAATGGCGAAATACCCGCTGCTACGTGGTTTCCGCCGTTTGGTGTAGGCCGGGACTGTCGAAATGCCCTATTGCGCCTCCCGAGTTCACACTCTGTTGGGGTTGTATTGAAAGCCTGGTATCCGATCTATTGCTCCGAGTGTGTTCCGCGACCCGGCGCTAGTCGGATGACCCAGATAAATCTAACATATCGAACTGACATAGTGAAGGTATAGGGCGTTTAGCCCTCGTTCGTGGCCACATCGTCGGCGTCGATGATCCGATACGCGTACCCCTGTTCGGCGAGGAAGCGCTGTCGGTGGGCCGCCATCTCGGCATCCACCGTGTCCCGCGCCACAACGCTGTAGAACCGAGCGGTCCGCCCGTCCCGCTTGGGGCGCAACAGGCGACCCAGACGCTGGGCCTCCTCCTGGCGCGACCCGAAGGAGCCGGAGACCTGGACCGCCACCGAGGCTTCCGGCAGGTCAATGGAGAAGTTGGCGACCTTGCTCACCACGAGCACCGGAATGACACCCGAGCGAAACTCGTCGTACAACTTCTCGCGTTTCGAAGAGGACGTTGCGCCCGTTATGACTGGCGCATCCAGACGATTGCCCAATTCGTCCAATTGCTCAAGGTATTGCCCAATGACCAGGGTTGGTTCGCCTTTATGGGTCGCGAGTACTCGTTCCACAACGTCCAATTTGGCGGGAGATGTCGCGCATAGTCGATACCGATCCTCCGCGTCCGCGACCGCATAGGCCATCCGCTCACCGTGAGTGAGAGTCACTCGGACCTCAACGCAGTCGGCCGGGGCGATCCAGCCGGAGTTCTCGATGTCCTTCCACGGGGCGTCGAACCGCTTCGGCCCGATCAGCGAGAAGACCTCTCCTTCGCGACCGTCCTCGCGCACCAGGGTCGCGGTCAGACCCAGCCGGCGGCGGGCCTGCAGATCCGCGGTCATCCGGAAGACCGGCGCCGGCAACAGGTGCACCTCGTCGTAGACGATCAGCCCCCAGTCCCGGGCGTCCAGCAGCTCCAGATGCGTGTGCACGCCCTTCCGGCGGGCCGCGAGCACCTGGTACGTGGCGATCGTGACCGGCCTGATCTCCTTGCGTGCCCCGGAGTACTCGCCGATCTCCTCCTCGGTCAGGCTCGTCCGCCGGATCAGCTCGTGCTTCCACTGACGTGCCGAGACCGCGCTGGTGACCAGGATCAGCGTGGTCGTCGACGCCTTGGCCATCGAGGCGGCGCCGACCAGGGTCTTGCCCGCCCCACAGGGCAGCACCACGACGCCGGAGCCGCCGTGCCAGAAGCTCTCCACGGCCTGCGCCTGGTAGTCGCGCAGACTCCACCCCTCCTGACGCAGCTCGATCGGGTGCGGCTGGCCGTCGACGTAGCCGGCCAGATCCTCCGCCGGCCAGTTCAGCTTCAGCAGAGCCTGTTTGAGGTTGCCTCGCTGGCTGGGATGGACGACGACCGCATCCTCGCCGAGTCGCTCGCCGAGCATGCCGGCGACCCGCTTCGACTTGAGGATCTCGGTCAGCACCGGCACGTCGGTCGTCGTCAGGACCAGCCCCCGGGTCGGATGCTTGCTGAGCGTGAGCCGGCCGTACCGGGCCATCGTCTCGGCCACGTCCACCAGCAGGGCATGCGGGACGGGATAGCGCGAGTACCGCATCAGCGCGTCGACCACCTGTTCGGCGTCGTGGCCCGCGGCTCGCGCGTTCCACAGACCGAGCGGGGTCAGCCGATAGGTATGGACGTGCTCGGGCGCGCGCTCGAGCTCAGCGAAAGGTGCTATCGCCCGGCGACACTCCTCGGCCTGGGGGTGCTCCACCTCCAGTAGCAGGGTCTTGTCGCTCTGGACGATCAATGGGCCGTCGTTCACCGCAACAGAGTACGGGCGCGCTACGACAACGGAGTCGGCTCATCCGGCCGACCGGGCCCCGATCACCTCGCTGACCACGACGAAGACGACCACCAGGACGGTGCAGATGGCCCAGATCCGCATCAGTTTTCGTCCGCGCGGCAGGAACGGCCCGCCGTCGGCCGGCGACTGCGAGGCCTTGTTCAGCACGTAGACGGCCAACCCCATCAGCGCCAGGTCGACGAAGCTCGCGGCGACGATCGTCAGGGGTTTGTCCTCGCCGGCGTGGATGACGACGGCCTGCAGCACCAGGTACATGCCGAGAAGCGCGGAGACACCGGTCGCCAGCAGGGACTGCACGAGCAGTCTGATCGCGCGGTTGGGACGTGACATGGCCTCCGGCTCCTTGGTCGGTCGCTGGCAGCGTATGCGTCCCGGCCGGGTTCAGGTCTGCGCCACTCCGGCGATTCGGTGGTTGGGAATGGTCGTCTGCCGTCCGGTGTCGGTGTCGATCACCTGGGTCGACCCGGCGCCGACCCGCACCAGGTGCACCCGCATGGTGCGCGGCCGGCCGTATCCGTCGCTGACCGAGAGCCACACCGCCCGGCGATGCTCGGCGGCGGCGACGAGCTGCGCGAGCGTGGTCGGCACGTCGTCGGCCGGCGGCACCTGTGGCCGGAAGGCCAGGTCGAGCCGGGACGCCCCCGCGCCGGCCCCGACCGCTTCCCGTTCGCCTGCCCCCCGCCCGGCCGTGCTCGTCCGCAGCTCCTCGACGTGCAGGAGCATGTCCACCACCTCGGCCACCCGTTCCGGGCCGAGACGGGCCGGACGTTCGCCGTCCACGACGAAGGGGGCCGCCTGCGTCCGCCGCCGGCTGGTGGCGGTCACGATCGATCCGTCCGGCTGCTCCTGGGCCGCCACCACCGAGGCGGACCGGATCGTCTCGAGCAGTCGGGTGGGGGTGGCCGGGCTGACCGCGACCGTGGGGGCGAGCAGCCGGAGCCCGATCCGGGAGACCCGCGGATCCGCCACCAGTTCGCGCAGCGCCTGTTCGTCGTCGCAGCGCAGATAGCTGCCCGCGGCGCCGACCCGAACCAGACCGTGCCGGCGGGCGGTGTCGCGGACCAGGTACTCCAGCGGCTGGGGGAGCGGGGTCGAGGAGATCTCCCGCAGCTCGTCCAGCAGGGTCGCGGCGCTGGTCCCGGAGTCCAGCACCCGCCCGATCGAGGTCGCCGTGAAGCGGAAGACCGTCGCCGCTCCCCGGGATTCGACCTCCGCCGCGCGATCGATGACCGCCGCGGCCGCCGATGTCAACGGTCCGG
>JBDIAG010000068.1:0-11491 GCA_039812305.1 Actinomycetales bacterium
GCGGCTCGGCAGCGCTCGGATCGGACTGCGCCTCCAAGTTCGTCCGCATGGCCTTGACGTGGGCGATCAGCCACGACATGACCGCGGCCGTCATGCCCGCCGGCACTCGGAACGGCAGAACAGCCATGCGGTGCCGACCGAGGTCGATGCCTCGCTTTTGGACGACAGGAAGCATCTCGCGCGCCGTGAGCAACGCATCGCGCAGATCGTCGGGTCTACCGATGAGGTCCGACAGCGACCCCAGTCGAACACCTTGGGAGTGCATCCCCGCGTTGAAGGCGAAATGGATCCACAGCCAGCCGCGGATATCCGGCTGCTCCGAGATCTTGAATCCTGCCCCTCTGAACAGGCGCCGCACCGCCTGTTCGCGGGGACTCGTCGACGGTCCGAGGGTCCCGAGCACGACGGTCGGGCTGAGCGTCACGCGGAGCACGTCATCTTTCCCGAAGCCGCCCCCGGCTCCGGGGAATCCCCATGCGAGCCGACTCGCCGGGAGGGGAGCGACGGCGTCGAGAGGTTCTCCCCAGAGGTTGCCGAAGATCAGGACCGTCGCGCTGCCGATGCGCGGGGTCAGGAAGGCCGCGGCCTCGGCGAGGCGATGATGCGACACGCTCACGATGACGAGGTCGAAGCCGTCGTCGGGTGTCAGGTCCTCTCGGTAGCGCACCGGCCACGACTCGACGACACGTTCGCCCCACGGACGCCGGCGTAGATCGAGCAGGTCGAGGCTGATCGAGTCGCCGTACGTCGCGGACCGTCCAGGACGCACGTAGAAGTCGACCTCGTGCCCGGCATGCGAGAGCGCCCAACCGTACGCCGACGCGATCACGCCACGACCGAACATCAGGATCTTCATGTCGTGCTCCGCCTATGATCTCAAGTGGAGATGATCTCCACTAGCTACGATATGGAGACGATCTCCGATTGTCAAAGAGAGGAACGATGGCCGAGACCAAGCCGCTGCGCGCGGACGCTCGTCGGAACAGGGATGCCCTGATCTCCAAGGGCCGGGAGATCTTCGCCGGCGGCGACGAGGGCCTTCGCTTCGATGACTTCGCCGATCTGGCCGGTGTCGGTACGGGAACGCTGTACCGGCACTTCCCGACCCGGGAGGCTCTCGCTGCCGCGGTGTACGAAGAAGAGGTCGCGACGCTGTGCGACGTCGCTCGCTCGCTCCGGGAGACCCTGCCGGCGGGAGAAGCGCTGACGGCCATGCTCCGTCGAATGGTGGACCACATCGACGCCGACCAGACCCTCGCCCGCAGGCTCGCCGCGTTGCTGGCCGCAGCCCCACACGAGCTGGCGAGCGGCGGCCGCAAACTAGAACAGGTCGTCGCCGAATTGGTCGAGGACGGGGTCAAGGCTGGAGTCGTCCGCGGAGACGTCCCGGCGGGAGCGGTGATGATGGCACTGCACGGCATCGGCGCGGCCAACGACCGACCCGACTGGCGTGCCGAAGCCGACGGCGTCATCACACTCGTCATTGACGGCTTGATCCGAAGGCCATGACCGATTCGCCGACGGCATCGAGCTCACTTTCGCCTTGCCCCGGTGTTCTCCTGGTCACCGTCGATCTCGCGTCGCCAGCCGCCAGCCCCGGGCGCTGCTGCGCGACTCCCAGAACTCGGCATAGCGGCCGCCGAGGGCGAGCAGCTCGCTGTGCGTCCCGATCTCGGCGACTCGGCCCTCGTCGAGCACGACGATCTGGCCGGCGGCCGCGACCGTGTCGAGATGGTGGGCGATCACGAGCAAGGTGCTCCGCTCGGCCAGGCGGTGCAGCGATCGCTGGACGAAGCGCTCGTTCTCCGGGTCGAGGGCGGCGGTGGCCTCGTCGAGCAGCACGATCGGCGCGTCCTTCAACAGCGCCCGCGCGACCGAGACCCGCTGGCGCTCGCCGCCCGAGAGCCGGGCCCCGGCCTCGCCGACGCGGGTCGACCAGCCGTCGGGCAACCGAGCGATGATCTCGTCCACACCCGCCAGGTGGGCGGCCTCGCGGACCTCCTCGTCCGTCGCGTCAGGCCGCCCCAATCGGATGTTGGCCTCCAGCGTGTCGTCGAAGAGGTAGACGTCCTGGAAGACCACGGCGAGCTGTGCCATCAGGTCTTCGGTGCCCTGGTCCCGGACGTCGACACCACCAACCCGGACGACTCCCTCGTCCACGTCCCAGAATCGGGCGATCAGCCGCGTGATCGTGGTCTTTCCGGAGCCGGAGGCACCGACCAGCGCGGTCATCGACCGCGGCGGGACGGAGAACGACACGTCGCGCAGTACCGGCTCGCCAGCTCGATAGCCGAATCCGACTCCGTCGAGCTCGATCGCACCGGGCCGGACCGGCTCCGTCGACATCTCCGGCTCCGGCATGGAGGGCTCGCGGAGCACCTCGGCAACCCGCCGCAGGTCGTTGCCCGCCATCCGCAGCACACCGGCCAGCTCGCCCGCATCGGCGAGCGGGCCGGCGAAGCGGAAGGCCAGTGCGAGCAGGGCGACGGCCGAGGTCGCGGTGACCTGCCCGTCGGCCGCCAGCCAGAGGCCCGTGATGAGCTGCGCGGTCAGCACGAACTGCACGGTGACGCCGCCGGTGAGGATCCCCGCCCCGGACAGCCACAGCGAGCGCCGGCCGTTGCGCTGCTGTCGCTCGATCGCGTCGTCCAGCGGCCGGTACCCCTCGACGCCCCGGCCGAAGGCCCGCAGGGCCGCTTGGCTCCGGGCGAACTCGATCACCCGGCCGCCGGCCTCCGCGGCTGCGGCGTGATCGAGCTTCTCCCCGCGGCCGAGGCAGCGGGCGCTGAAGCGGAAGGCGAGCGCGAGCGCCGGGATGCAGACCAGGGCGACCACGCCGAGCCGCCAGTCGTAGATCAGCATGGCCACCGTCACCGTGGCCGGAGCGGTGATGCCGACGATCACCGGGGTCAGCAACTCCGAGAACAGCCCCGAGATCATGAAGGCACCCTGGGTCGCGGACTTCGACAGCCCTCCGGTCCGCTCTTCGTCGTACCACCCCAGCGGAAGCGTCACAAAGTGGTCACCGAGGCGAGAATGCACCGTGCCCATGACTTCCAGCGAGACCGCAAAGCGCTTCATCGACTGGACGTACTGCACGGCACACGCGGCCAGCGTCGCCACAACGATCAGCAACAGGTCGCCGGGCAGTTCGTCGAGCTCGCCCGCAGCCAGGTGCGCGAAGGCCGGCGCCAGCGCCACACCCGCCAACCCGCTGAGCACCCCGCACAGCACCGTCCACCCCAGCATGGTCCACAGCACCCCGCGGCGCTCCGGGCCCAGCAGCAGCCCGAGATCGGAGATCATCGCCCTTCCCCCTTCCCCTCGACGGGCCGATCGACGGGCCGGTCGCCCTCGTGAGCGGCCCACATCCGGGCGTAGAACCCACCGGCGGCCAGCAACTCGTCGTGGCGACCGGTCTCGATCACCCGGCCCCGGTCGAGGACGGCGATCCTGTCGACTCCCGCGATCGTGCGCAGCCGGTGGGCGATCACCAGCACCGTGCGCCCCCGCGCCAGCTCGGAAAGCGCGTCCTGGATGGCCGACTCCGACTCCGGGTCGGCGAAGGCCGTGGCCTCGTCCAGCACCAGGACCGGCGCGTCGGCCAGCAGTGCCCGGGCTATCGACACCCGTTGCGCCTCGCCCCCGGAGAGCTGCGCGTCCTCGCCGATCACGCTGTCGTACGCGCGGGGCAGGGCCAGGATGCGGTCATGTATCCGCGCGGCGACGCAGGCCCGCTCGATATCGGCGTCGCTGGCGTCGGGTCGTCCCAGCCGGACGTTGTCCCGTACCGACGCATGCAGCAGCTGCACGTCCTGCAGCACGAATCCGACCCTGCGGTAGAGCTCGGCGGGGTCCACCTCGGCGACAGGGACGCCGCCGATCCGGATCGCCCCGCCGGACACGTCGTGGAAGCGGAGCAGCAGCGCCGCGAGCGTCGACTTGCCTGATCCCGAGGGCCCCACCAGGGCGGTGACCGTGCCGGGCTCGCAGGCCAGGGTCGCCTCCCGTAGGACGTCGGTGACACCGTCATAGCTGAATCGGACCCGGTCGAACTCGACCCGATGGCCGGCGGGCATCCGCGGGCTCGCGGCGACCGGCAGTTCGGGGGTGCCCAGCAGGTCGTGGATCCGCACCGCCGCCGCTTCTGCCGTACGGCGGTTCTGCGCGGCGTACACCAACGGCTGGATCGTGCTCGGCAACACCAGGGCGACCAGCACGCACGCCAAGCCTTCGGAGACCTCCACCCAGCCCCGGTCGACGAACCAGGCCGCACCGGCGGTGGTCAGCAGCCCGACGACGGGTGCCGAGATCGCCATCCCCGCGACGGCCTCGAGGCGCAGCATCGGGCGCGCCCACGCGGAGAAGAAGGACACGAAATCCCCGGCCGCGCTCCGGTAGGCCTGGTGTGCCCGCCGCGCCTGTCCGAAGGTCTTGACGACGGCGATCCCGGTCACGAACTCCGCAACCGCGGCACTGATCCGGGCGTTGCCGTCGTCCATCCGCCGCATCTGCTCGCCGAACCCGCGCATCATCCACGCGTAGAGCGCGCCGTAGAGCGGCAGGGGTGCCAGCGCGAGCAGCGCCAGCCACCAGTCGAGGACGAGCAGGAAGGCCACGCCACCGATGGGCATGGTGACCGCCGCTGTCATCTCCACCGCGTGATGTGCCACGAGCTGGTGCAGGTCGTGCACGTCGCCCATCGCGGCCTTGCGTACCCGTCCCGACGACTGCTCGCTGAACCACCCGAGCGGCACCCGGCCGAGGTGGGCCACGATTCGCCGCCGCAGGATCGCCTGCAGGCGGACATCCGCGAAGTGCGTGATCCCCAACGCGACGAAACCCAGCACGGCCTTGGCGACCAGGCCGACGACGATGAACACGCACCACGCCATGAGCGCGCCCCGATCGAGCGGCCTCGCCAACAGCTCGTCGACCACCCCGACCAGGCCGGCGAACGGAGCCAGGCCCGCGAGCGCGCCCACCGCGCCGATCACGCACCCCAGCCGGATGGAGCCCTCGACCGGTGCCCGGACCTCCCGCAGCGCGACCCGCGCCGTCTTCCGCTCCTGAGCCGGGGTGGGCGAAGCCCGGGAGTCCCTCGACTCCTCCGCGCGGCCCGGGCCTGCGGCGACGTCGGTAGCGTGCGCCATCGGTCACCTCCGTACGGGATCAGCTCCGCATAGATGGCAACACTGGGAGCGGGGCACGACTGGCACCCCGCTCAGGATGACGCTCGCCCGGGGCTGGGTATTGGACGAATGTTCCCGAGCCCGCCCCAGGGTTGTTGCCGTGTCAGGAAGCTCGCCGCGGGGCTGCGGCGGCGAGTGCACGCGGTGTGCACCCGGCGAAATCCCTCACGTCGCGATGCAGGTGCGACTGGTCGGCGTATCCGCAGGCCATGGCCACCTGGCACGGGTCCTCTCCGACCTCGAGCCGCCGGGCGGCCGCATCGAATCGGACGAGCATCGCCGCCCGTTTCGGGGTGACGCCGATCTGTGCCGTGAATCGGGCCCACAGCCGCTTCCGGCTCCACCCGCACTCGGCGGCCAGCCGGTCGATGCGCGTCGACCCCCCGCTCGCCAGGATCCGCGCCCAGGCACCGCGAACCTCCGGGTCCGCCACCGGTCCTGACTCCAGCCGCCCGGCGAGCACCGTCTCGACCACGGCGAATCGCTCGCCCCAGGTCTTCCGGCCCGCCAGCCGCTCCGCGAGGAGAGTCGCGTCCGGACCCCACAGGTCCGCCAATCGGACGACGGTGCCGTTGAGGTCCGGCCGCACGCCGCCGAGCAGGGTGAATGCCGTGAAGGGAGACATGCGGAGTTCCACGCATTCCACACCCCGCCCGACGGTGCCGAAAGGCAGGTGCCCGAGCCCGGCCACGCCGCTCCGCATCTCCTGTCGCTCGTTAGCCGTGTCGACCGTCAGGCTGTCGGCGCCCAGTGACAGCAGGACGGTGACGGCCGGCAGCGGACGCGGACGCATGTCGAGACGATCTGGCCCGGTCTGCCGGAACCCGGTCAGCGAGACGTCCAGGCGACGCTCGAGCGAGCGAGCGGCACTGACCACCTCCCACCCGGGCCCCACATCGTCGTCCGCGAAGTGACGCCGGGCCGCCGGGTCGGGCCCGCCGAAGCTACGCATCACGTCTCCTGCACTCAACCCGCTGATCGCGAGTAAGGCTACCCTTACCCTGATGTCGGGTGGCTCGGTCCGACGCCACACGCTCAACGTCACCACGCTGTACCTAGCGTTGCCATTCGTGCTTCGCCGCCCGCTCGCGGGGCCAACACGAAGGCCCCCGACCTCGGGGAATCGTCCCGGGCCAGGGGCCACGTTCTTGCGGGTGTCCGAGGGGGGACTTGAACCCCCACGCCCGATAAAGGGCACTAGCACCTCAAGCTAGCGCGTCTGCCATTCCGCCACTCGGACAAGCGCCATCCAGGGGAGTGGCGCGGCGACAAGGTTAGCACGCACCGGACCCCACACCTGCCCGGTATTGCCCGCGCCAGGTAGCGTCGAGGATGACCAGACCGGGAGGAGCGACCATGGGCCCCAACAGCGCGGCTGAACCAGCCGGCACACCGGCTACGGCACCGGCCAGGAGGGACGCGGCCGAGGCGACGGCGGCCGAGACGACAGCGGCTCAAGCGACAGCGGCTGGGGCGACCACACCGCCCGCCGCCACGCCGAGTGCCGAGGACGAGGTCGTCGATCTGTGCCGCGACCTGATCCGGATCGACTCGTCCAACTACGGCGACGGCAGCGGCCCGGGCGAGCGCAAGGCGGCCGAGTACGTCCAGGGGATCCTGGCGGAGGTCGGTCTGGACGCCGAACTGATCGAATCCGACCCGGGCCGGGCCAGTCTCGTGTTCCGGTGGGAGGGCGCCGACCCGTCCAGACCGGCGCTCGTGCTGCACGGCCACCTGGACGTCGTTCCCGCTCAGGCCCAGGACTGGCAGGTCGATCCGTTCGCCGGGGAGATCCGCGACGACTGCCTGTGGGGTCGTGGAGCCGTTGACATGAAGGACATGGACGCGATGATGCTCGCGGTCATCCGCGAGATGGTCCGCACCGGGGCGAAACCCGCCCGCGACGTCGTGGTGGCCTTCTTCGCCGACGAGGAGGCGGGCGGCATCAAGGGGGCACACTGGCTGGTCGACCACCGTCCGGAGCTCTTCGAGGGAGCCACCGAGGCGATCAGCGAGGTCGGCGGCTTCTCGATCGAGGTCGCCGGGCAGCGCTGCTACCTGCTGCAGACCGCGGAGAAGGGCCTGGCCTGGCTGCGGCTGGTCGCCCACGGCCGGGCCGGGCACGGCAGCCAGGTGAACACCGACAACGCGGTCACGCGGCTCTGCCAGGCGGTCGCCCGGATCGGGGCGCACCCATGGCCGATCGAGATCACGCCCGCGGTCGGGGCCTTCCTGGACGGGATCAGCGAGATCACCGGGATCCCGCTCAACCGCGACGACCCGTCACAGCTGCTGGCCGAGCTGGGCACGACCGCACGCTGGGTCGGCGCCACCCTGCAGAACACGGCCAATCCGACGCTGCTGGAGGCCGGTTACAAGCACAACGTCATCCCCGGCACGGCCTCGGCGCTGGTCGACTGCCGTTACCTGGCCGGCCATGAGCAGCAGTTGATGGACACCGTCACCGAGCTGGCCGGCGAGCACGTCGAGGTGCAGCGGCTGGTGGGCGACGTCGCCCTCGACGCGCCCTTCGGAGTGCCGCTCACCGACGCGATGGTGGCTGCCCTGCTCGCCGAGGACCCCGGCGCCCGGGTGCTGCCCTACTGCCTCTCCGGCGGTACCGACAACAAGTCGATGAGCCTGCTCGGAATCGCGGGCTACGGCTTCGCGCCGCTCCGGCTGCCCGCGGATCTGGATTTCTCCGGCATGTTCCACGGTGTGGACGAACGCGTTCCGCTGGATTCGCTGCGATTCGGGACCCGCGTCCTGCGACGTCTGCTGGAGACCTGCTGAGCGGTGCCCGGGCGGGATGAGCCTCGACCTCGGGCCGCCCGGCGGGAGACCCGCTGAGCCGTGCCCTGCGCCGGTTCGGTGTGCGGGTGTGACACCCTGCTGGCCGTGACGATCGTGGCTTCGGTGGACGGCTCGGCCCTCGGCAATCCCGGCCCGGCCGGATGGGCGTGGTACATCGACGACGACTGCTGGTCGGCCGGGGGATGGCCGCACGGCACCAACAACATGGGCGAGCTGACCGCTGTGCTGGAGTTGCTCCGGCAGAGCGAGCACCTGCGCGAGGAGCCGCTCACCGTCTTCTGCGACTCCAAGTACGTCATCAACTCCATCACCAAGTGGATGCAGAACTGGAAGCGGAAGGGCTGGAAGAAGGCGGACGGTTCGCCCGTCCAAAACCTCGAGATCATGAAGGCTCTGGACGCGGCCCTCGCCGGCCGCCGGGTGAAGTTCGAGTGGGTGAAGGGACACTCCGGTCACGCACTCAACGAGGCGGCGGACGAACGGGCCAACGCCGCCGCACTCGCCTACCAGCAGGGCCGCGAGCCTGCCCGGGGGCCGGGTTTCTCCCGGCGCAACCTCACCGCCGGGGGAGCGTCCCGCCGGGCCGAACCCACCGCGAGCCCCCGATCGGGACGGACGAAAGCTCCCGAACCGGATTTATTCTCGGTGGGGGACGACCTGTTCGCCGTGACTTCCGACACTGCATCGCCAGGTGGTGCAGTGTCGGAAGGCCGACCGGACGTTGGGTCGCCCGGCTCGGCCCGCGCCGGCGATCCGATCGCGACCGTCGTGGCCCTCGAGCGAAAGCTCCTGTCCGACAGTGTTCGCCGCGATCCCGACGCGCTGGCCGATCTCCTGCACCCGCGGTTCCAGGAGATCGGCGCCTCCGGCCGGCTCTACTCCCGCGACGAGATCGTGCGCGATCTCGGACCGACCACGGCGACCCTCGAAGTCATCTCGGCCAGCGAGCCCGGGCCGGGCCTGGTGCTGCTCCTCTGGCGGTCGGTGGGGGAGCGCACCGCCCTGCGGTCCTCGCTGTGGACGCTGGAGAACGGCCGCTGGCAGCAGCTCTTCCACCAGGGAACCCCCGCCTGAGCTGCCGTGCGGGCCGGCGGCAGCGCCGGGGTCTGCGGCAGCGAGCAGGGCGACTCCCGGCGACGAAAGGGTGGGAGAGCCCTCAGACCGTCCGCTGCACCCGCATGATCCGACGGCGCAACCAGATCCGTCTCGCGCCGCCGATGTAGACGACGGTCCGGGCGAGTTCCCACTTGCCGTATTCGGCTTCGTCGGTGAGCAGTTGCGAGGCATCCGCGCGCGAGGTCGAACGTGGCAGGGTGAGCACTCGGTACTCGTACTCCGCGCCGCCGCGACGGCGCCGGGGTGTGACTTGACTGGGCATCACTGACATTGTGCCTCGCGGCGCGATAGCGTCGTGTCATGAGCACGGATCCGCGCGCCGCATTGGACCGCTTGATGGCTGCGTTCGAGGCGCACCTGACGGCTGCGGAGCAGCGCCGGGGCTCGGAGGACCCAGCGGTCGTCCGGGCCTATGACACCTTGGCCGACGCCTTCGAGACCTACGACGAAGCCCTCTTCGACGCCTACGGGGAGACCACCCCGTTCGAGATCTACGACGAGGACGACCTGGACGACGAACTCGCCGACGAGGACGACCTCGAACTCGAGGATCTGAACTCCGATGACGAGTTCGACGACCACATCGATCCCGAGGTCGGAGATCAGGCCGAGAGCGTCGACGCCTGACGGCAGCCCGGAGGCCGCCCGACGGCACCCCGCGTCTGGGCGCACCCCGCGTCTGGGCGCACCCGGCGCCTGAGCGCAACCGTCGCCTGGGGGCAGCCTCAAGCCAGACCCGAACGCAACCTCGGCCGTCGAGCGAACCTTCAGACGTCGAGCGTGACCTCGTCCAGCGTACCTTCAGACGTCGAGCGAGACTTCGTCCAGCGCCTGCCGGATCGGCGTGGGCAGCACCAGGTCCTGCGCGCCGAGCAGCACGTGGAGCTGACTCGCGGTGCGCGCGCCGACCACGACGCTGGCCACGCCCGGGGTGTCCCGTGCCCAGGCCAGGGCGACCTCGGCGGCCACCGCGTCCAGCCCCTTGGCCGCCGTCGTGACCGCCTCGACGATCTGCGCGTTACGTCCCCCCAGATAGGGGCGGACGTAACTGGCGAAGTGCTCGGAGGCGGCCCGCGAGTCGGGCGGCGTGCCCCGTCGGTACTTGCCGGTGAGCACGCCGCGGCCGAGGGCCGACCAGCCGATCAACCCGGCGTCCAGGGCGGTCACCGCCTCGGCGAGCTCGCCCTGGGCGTCCCGGTTGAGCAGAGAGAACTCCGCTTGGGCGGCCACCAGCGGTGCCACCCCGGAGCTGGCCAGGGTGGCCGCGCGGGCGAACTGCCAGCCCTTGTAGCCGGCCACGCCGACGTACCGGGCGCGGCCGCTGCTGACGATCTGCTCGCAGGCGGCCAGCGTTTCGGCCAGCGGCACCTCGGGATCCCAGGCATGGACGACGAAGAGGTCGACATGATCGGTTCCGAGCCGGATCAGCGACTGGTCCAGGTCGGCCAGCAGCGCGCGGCGGGAGACATCGATCCGGGTGCCGGCGGAATCCCGGCGGATGCCGGCCTTGGTGACCAGCACCATCTCCCGGCGGCTGACCACCTCGATCAGCAGCCGTCCGATCATCTCCTCGCTCGCGCCGGCCCCGAAGGACGAGGCCGTGTCGAGATAGCGGCCACCCGCGTCGAGGTAGAGCATCAGCTGTTCGCGCGCTTCGTGCTCGTCGGTGTCCCGGCCCCACATCATGGTGCCAAGGCCGACCGACGATATCCGCAGGCCGCTGCGGCCGACCCGACGCTCCTGCATGCCCTGAACTCTAGAGGAAGCGGTCCGGAGGTGGGCTTAGCCCGGTCTGGGCGGTCTCTCGGGCGTCGACCGGTTCACCTGAACGAGCCCGTCCGAGAGGCCAGTCAGCTGGAGAGCCGGTGCTGGGCGAAGAAGCGCACCAGCTCGGCGGAGGCGTCCGGACCGGCCGGGTCGGTGTACGAGCCGCCGGCGACTCCGCCGGACCAGGCGTGACCGGCGCCGTGCACCGTCCACAACTCGCCGACGGAACGATGGTCGCCCACCGACACCCGGGTGAATCCACGACCGGCGTTGCCTCGCGTGACGCTTCGCGGCCGAGTCCGCGGGCAGAACTGGTCGAACACCGCCGTGGCGTTCGAGCTGTCGACCGTCGGGTCGGCGTCGCCGTGGAAGACGATGATCGGAACCGGCCGGGAGACCGGCGCGGCCGGCGGCGCGTTGTGCATGGCGGCGAAGGCGCTCCCCACGTTGTCGGCCGCCCGATAGGCCAGGCCGGAGTGCACCGCGACTCCCGCGAACACATCCGGATAGGTCGCGGCGAGGACGGCGGCCATCGCCGCGCCGGCCGAGAAGCCGGCGATGTACACCCGCTCGGGATCGACCGGATGCGCGGCGATGAGGTC